>NZ_KZ454939.1:0-24620 GCF_002797355.1 Bacillus xiapuensis
GGCAAATCTTTGAGCAAACTTTATTCTCATTAAAAAAGTTGGGTAATGCCTTTGAAGTCAGATGTGGCAAGGGGTGAACGTGATTCCTCGCTTCTGCAAACTTTATTCTAATTTAACATGTGGCACGGGAGTTGGTGCGGATTATCAACCGTGGTTAAATATTCAAGATGTTTCTTCAAAGGGTCGGTCTACACGTTTAAAAGGTATGAAAACAAATAGAAAGCATAAATTTCTATCAGATTTGGAACGAAACTACTTTTATTTAACCAAATATTGAGAAAATGTTTTTCTAACGTCTTTACCCGATTCTTTTCCTCTATCAGTTCAGGATTCAACTGCTTTTTTGTTTGATTGAATTCGCGACTATTGGCGTTGAGGCAAACATCACGCCATGCTTCGATTTGTTCTTTATATAGCCCTTTTTTCCGACAGTACTCCGCTAGCTCTGCCGCATTCATTGCGAATGTTTCCAAGACGATAAGAAGTTTATCTTCATTATTCCACTGCTCAGATCCTTGTCCATCTATTTAGAGCTTGCGAGAAATTGTTATGAACTGCTTTGACGGTCCTTGACGATGCTAGGATGAAACGACGAAAGGAAGGATACAACGGAACCACACGGCGGCAGCTTTCAAATTTGATAAGGAAAAGCTGTTTTACTCGAAAATGTGAACATAAAACATATTTTGATCTTGTTCAGGTTCAATACTCACTTCTGTCTTGCCATTATCAATTTCACTTGCTTCATGCCGAATATAATCAAGATTAAGCCGTTGTAATACATAATTAGCAAACTTGTCTTTATGATTGCTTCTGTCTGGATTATTTAGCCGTCTTGAAATCGCTCCTGTGATCAAATCCCCAATTTGAACAGCAACAATTGATTCAGATACCACTCATAGCTTTTAAATGCAAATCATCTTTGTAATGAATGTTAAAACGCTCTCTCAATAATTGCCTTGTTTCTTCTATGTGAAGTTTATCTGATCCCTTATCTGCATCCTTATAGTAAGCTTGAATATTAACTCAATGTTGATTTTTAAACTGTATGCTCTTATTCCTTGCTATTTATTTACCATCACATAATCAAAAATATTTTTTCCAATTAAGAAAATAGTAACTGTAATAAATAATACTTTTACATAGGTAACCCCTTTTTTAATGGCGAAGTTAGAACCAACTAAAGCTCCTATTATCATAGAAATACCCATAGGTATACCATACGAATAGTTAACCATATCAAAGGAAATGAACATGATGAGGGCTGCAATATTACTTCCAAAGTTTAAGAACTTTGCGTTTCCTGCAGACTGTAAAAAATCGAACCCAATAATCAAAAAGGCAAACAAAATAAAAGAACCTGTTCCAGCACCTAAAAAACCATCGTAAAAACCAATAGCAAATATAACAAAAGTGAAAATAATCATTTTTTTCCACGTTAGTTTTCGATAAGTTGATTTTTTCCCCCAGTTTTTCTTTAGAATTGTATAAATAGTTACAGCTATTAAAAGGACTAATACTAATGGTTTTAATAATTCAGATGAGACAAAGTTGACCACTAAGGCACCTACTAAGGCCCCTGTAAAAATAAGGGGAAACAACTTAGCTACCAAGTGAAAATCAACTTTTCCTGATCTGATAAAGGCAATAGTGCTTGTTAAAGATCCCATAGTACTGGCTAACTTATTCGTAGCTATAGCTGCCGAAGGTGAGAGCCCAGAAAATAATAAAGCAGGTATAGATATGAGACCTCCACCTCCAACTACTGAATCAATAAAAGCTGCTAGAAATCCGAAACATACCAACAACAAAAGTGTATAAACATTAATATCTTCCATTTAAGGAACCTCCATATAAATGTGAACAAGAGCGATCCACACCTTATATTAAGAAAGGAGTTGAATCGCTCTGTTTGTTATTTTTGCAACTCAAGTTCGATTTTTAAAGGCATACAAATATGGCTCTTGATAGAACGGCTTGCACTAGACTTATTAAAGTCAATAACAGCAAACATTCTCTGTAACCATCGGTCTTTGCCATCATATTTTGGTGTAAAGGCAGTTCTGGCATGTGCTGCTAAATGATTATCTATAATGATAAGATCACCTGGTTTTAGAACCACTCCAGAAGAGACCGAAGCTAACGCTTTCTTTAGTTCTTCTAATGCCCATTGAGCTTCAGAATTTGTTCCCTTCATTAATGAGCCGTGTATACATAAGTTCGGCTGAATAATATTACCTGATAACACAGATGTTTGAATAGTTAGCTCAGGCGAGTTAAATGAAGAAGGCGGACTTAGCAGGTACAAAGGTTTTCTTAGTAAGTCAATCGCGTATCCTGGTAATAGTTCAAGGGCCTGTACAATAGAAGCCGTTTCTGTTTTTGCCTTTTGCTCATGATCTGACCGCAAGCATACTAAAGATAAGTAGTCCGGTTTATGCGGGTGGATTGCATCTTCAGTGTGATATGTAAAGAACACTTGTGATCCGCTATTTTCTAAATTAGTTTCTTTTCCTTTTACGGGACAAATATCATGAATAATCTGACCGTTTTTTTCATCTGCATAACCTATAGGTTCACCTAAATGTAACATAAATAAATATAGTAGCAGTTCACTTACATTCTCAGTTTTATTTTTAGAAGGTTCGCCATTGCTTGGAGTGTTTGGTAGTTCATTATCGGTTGGAAGGTTTCTAAATAACAGGGTTCCATGCCGATTTTTTTCTCGTTTGAAGCTGATGAGATAATCAATTATTTTTTCGGGAAGTTTATGGGATTCTTTTTCTAACTGATTCAATGTGCAATGATCTAGATGATTAAGATCAAGTTTGATGGAATGAATGAGTTGATTTAAGTCCGCCTTCTCTAGGTCTGTTAAAACCAAAATGTGTGAATTCGCTGTTTCCGACATTTGTAACGCAGGGTTCAATTTTTTCCTCCTAATGCAAAATTTTTAGTTACTATCATAATAGTAACTAAAAAAGAATTCCCTGTAAACGGTTAATTTAATAATTTTTTACAATTTATTATTTTCTCAAATAAAACGATTTTAAATCAATATTTGGTATGATAGGTGTGTAACTTACTAATTGTGCTGGAGGTACTATGCAAGATATAATTCAACAACTTCAATCTCTGGGTTTTAGTCAATATGAAGCAAAAGCCTATATTTCGTTGGTTCGTCAGGGACCTACGAATGCTTATCAAGTGAGTAAGGAATCTGGCATTCCCAGGGCACGTATATACGATATATTAAAAAAGCTTGAAGAAGAGGGAGTTGTAATAAAAGAGGAAATTAACGATACTATTCAATATTCGCCTTTACCTGTTGATGTATTCTTGGAGTCTGTTCAGTCAAAATGGGACAATACTTATCAATCTATAAGTAATACATTAAAAGAACTTGAAAAAACGGACCCTCTCCCTGATAACCGTGTGATCACTCTTAAAGGAGAAAGTCATATTCTAGCTTATTGTCGTACTTTATTACAAAGAGCAGAAAAAAGAGTTGTTGTTTCACTATGGGATAAGATGTATAAGAAATAAAAGATACAACCACACATTGTAAGCTTAAAGGTATTGTATTACAGGTTGAAAATCCATTAACGGGGTTAGACATTCATCGTAAGACCAGTTATGTAGACAATATTGGAGAGAATAAATGGTTTATCTTATCCATTGATGGTCGAGAAATGATATATGGCCCTTCTACTGAGGAAAGAGAAATAGCATTTTATACAGATGATCCAGTTCACATCTACCTTTTGGAGAACTATATTTGGCATGATATCCTGGTTAACCGCCTAATTAAAGAAACTAAGAAGGAGGATACTGAGAATTGGATATCGAAAGAAAGAGATGATTATTTTTCACTTTAATGAAATAATCTAACTTTTCCGCCTTACCAGGACCTGAATTTCTTAGATTGGGATTATAGTTTCACGTAGATATTTTCACTAATAATAAAGGGCTAGTTGTATAATCAAATGCAACAAGCTAAATAAGTGAAAGAGCCATGACAAACCGTGTATGATTAAGTCGACCAAAACACAATCATGACGGAGGTTGATCCATGGCTCAGGTTCATTCTACCCCAGAAAAACGCAACTTCAAACACCTTACACCTTATGACTGCGGCATGATAGCCGCACTTCGCGCAGAAGGAAAGTCTATGCAGTCCATCACTGAAGCGGTTGGCTGACATAAGAGCACCATTTCCCGTGAGTTGAAGCGAGGCACCGTCTTCCAGATGAAATCGAACGGCCAGCTGATTTACGAGAGGAACAGGAAAGCCTGCGGCTGCAATGTGAAAGTGTAGCCATTTTCAATTAGAAAAATAGATCAATTACCCTAATGTGAAACGGAAAAAGGCAATATTAAAAATGAGTCCGGTGCAATACCGAACTCATTTTACCCGAGCTGCCTGTTGAAATAACCGTGTCTAACTTTTGGGGGTCACTTCAAATGGCATGGGGTTCTTCTATTATGAAACCAGCGTTTGAAGCAAAATTTATTCTAAAGATACAGGTGGTGCATTTAAAGCAATATATAAATTTACGTTAAGATCTTTCCCAAGCATTATATGCCTAATTCTATCATTTTCATTGTAACTTTTTCGATCCTGGTATCCATATTAGTCCCGTCATACTTGGAGAGTTTCAGCTCGCTTACGATTTTTCCATCACGCATAAACAGAATACGTTCAGTCCGTGCAGCAACTTTTGCGTCGTGAGTTACAAGCAGAACTGTTGTGCCTTCCTCGTTGATTTCAGAAAATATATTCATAATCTCCTGCGCGGATTTCGAATTGAGAGCTCCGGTAGGCTCATCTCCAAAAATTATTTTCGGATTATTCATAAGTGCTCTGCATATCCCCGCCCGCTGAAGTTGACCTCCTGATACCTGTGTAATATCGTGTTTTTCCAGCTCTTCAATGCCGACTCTTTTCATAAGCGTTCTTGCCTTATCCAAAATACTTGCGACGTTTTTTCTGTTGTCACGCATCACAGGAAGAATGATATTGTCAATAATATTTAAATTTTTCAGCATAGTAGGTTGCTGAAAAACAAACCCCATTTTTGTTCTGCGTATGTCTGAAAGCTCATTTTCACTCATGACCGATAAATCCCCGTCTTCAAATACGACCTTTCCGCTATTAACATCATCCATTCCGCTTAGTGCAAACATCAGCGTCGATTTTCCTGACCCTGATGGACCCATTATCGCAACGAATTCGCCTTCGTTTATTTCAATAGAAACCCCATCGAGAACATTTCGCTTTTCCTCTCTCTCTCCGAAAGATTTGGTTATATGGTCACCGATAATAATCTTCTTCATCTGCTTACCCCTTTATATTTTCTGAAATTTTGATTTGTCCTGCTCCCGATGTACCACTTATTGTTGCGATTAGTACCGCACATATCATCATCAACGGATAAAGTAAATAGGCCAAAAGTGGATTAACCGTAAACTTAAACGAATCCGCTCCAAACGAGGAGATGATTGCCCCCGCAAGTATTTCTCCAAGAGTATTTGCCAAAAGCGTGCCTAATGCAATTCCGATAATTAGAACGAATATTGATCGTGAAATATACTGTATCTTGATATCTGATTTTGTAAAACCTAGTGCTTTCATGGCTGCAATGGAGGTTCTGTCTTTTGCAATAAGCATTTTCATAAATAACAGTGTAATTAATACCGTTATAATGAGCGAAACGACAACTGCTGTATAGGACGCTGTTTCGACAGAATGTATGGTTGAGCCAAATGTCTGTGTAATAAATTCATTAACGTCTGAAATTTTTGCATAACTAAATTTACTTGAGTATTCAAAAACTTTATTATCGACCATAGATGTATCCGAGAGTTCAGCAATGATAATACTCCACATAATATCTGCCGAATTATCGGTGAATACAGCCTTTGCAGTTTTCCCGCCATTGGTAATATCAGAATAGATCCCACTTACCGAAAAGTCTCTCTCCTCTCCTGCAATCACTAATGTCATGACATCGCCTATCTTTTTATTCAATTCATCGGCGTTTATAGATGAGAGGGCAATTTCGTTTTCTTTAACGGGAGCTGTTCCCTGAGAATATGCAATAGGAAACGCAGAATGGTCGCCTAGTTCGATTTTTAGATTTTCCTCCCTTCCGTCTTCCATTTTTACCTTGAATATTTTGGTTGTAAGAGTTGCATAATTGGAAATGGTACGGTCATTACTTATCTCATTTACAATCTCGTCCGTTTTTTCAGAGATATTTTGAGTCTGCTGTATGTCAATACGCATATCGTAATCACCGATACCCATATATTGTGTGAAGCTTTTTGAGGATATTGTGTTATACAAATTCTGTGGAACAATAATGATAAATGATGAAACGACCAATACCGCAAGCATGGTGGCGTAAAGCCTCTTCCTTGTGAGAACGTCTTTGATACCAAGAAAAATGTTCGTGTTAAATAACCAATTCCTATTCAAGCAAAAACGCTTTGCGCCTGAACTCTTTTCCTGTGAAGCACCAAAGCGAATTGCTTCCACAACGGATATTTTTTGAAAATGCTTTAACACGCCATTTACATAGAGAAGAATGGATAATAATACCACTAGTATGCCTATAATTCCGAAAAGAAGTGCAAAAGAAGCATTTTCGGCTTCCCCCATGGAAAGGCGTATATTTTCAAGTAGGATGCCTTTGAACAGAACCGAAAGTCCAAAACCAAGTATACTCCCCACCGCGGCCATCGCTACATATTTTACGAAGTAAATCCTTTTAATATCGGAAATACGTAGTCCTATTGCTTTCATGACACCAATTTCGTGGTAGTCATCTTCCATTTTCGAAAGGAGCGTAAAGCGAATGCAGATAAATGCGATTGCCACGACAAGTGCGCTTACAAAAAGTATAATGGCAATCATCATTCCATCTGAAAGTGCATTCATCATTTTGAAAAGCGTATATGTAACAGTTGGACCGTTCGCTTCTAGCTTTGCGGCAGCATAGGCAGTTTCAAATTCGCCAAGCGCAGACAAGTCTTTTAGCCTGAACTCAATCAAATATTCCAAACTTCCAGAATTTCTTATTTTGGCGTAATCTTTTTCACTGACAAGAAATCTCTTTGAAGCAGAGAGTGTAGAATTCATCTGCGAATCGCGAAGAAATCCTGCAACGACGAATTCCTGACCGCTTATTACAGCCTTGTCACCGACCTTTGTGATGTTTTCCCTCATATAGCTTATGGGAACATAAAGCTCACCTTCGGCTACATTTATGATGTTTCCATCAAGATCCAGAAGGTAATCGAAATTTTCGCTCTGTGTGCTAAAACCGTTATCCTGAACATTATCCGCTAATGAATTTTCGCCAAGTATAATTTGTGAGCCGTCTATGTTGAGAAATTCCATTACCTGAAATTCATCGACATTGTCATTCTGTTCTGCAAAAGATGTAAGCCGGGCATGATCAATTTCGCCCGAATGCATCTGTACAAAATGTGGAGTTTTAGCTTTTGTCATAAGAGTATCTAGTGCGCCCGAAAGATTAATGGATAGTATCGCCGCCAATGAGACCAGCATAGCTGCAGCAGCGACAAATATCATAGTTACCAGCGTAATCACTTTATTCTTTGAAAAATCATTTCCTATTATTCTAAAATACATAATTCACCTCTGTTTTCAAATTCGCTAATTTTACACTAAGAAGAATTCTGAAGTCACACATTTCAGCATTCCTTCGATAAAAATGAGAAATAATACTCTTTTGTCTGTGCAAAAAACCTAACCCATTCATTACTCCGGCTACTAAAGAATTTTTTTTCGAGCTATTCATTGCTACTAAACATTTGTATAACGGACATAAGACTCCCTTTTTCAACACCCAGCAGTCTTTCTACGTTGAAAATAAATGCCTGTATGCGGGTCGCACGATCCTCATTTGTCATTTGAACCATATCATCATCAAAAATAGTATTTGCATAGGTCACAACCATTTCCATACATTCATACGGGTATGGTGTGCTGAATACGCCTTGTTCAATGCCCTCACAAATGATTTCCGCCAATATCGGGGTAAGGCCGTTGATGATGATTTTCTGTATTTTCTGATGCATAAGCGCATTTTGAGGTCTATGAAGATGTTCCATAATTTCCTCGCTGCTTCCGCTGTTTAAATTCATTGACATGACCACACGGATAATACGATCGACTAAGGGGATCGTTTTGTCTGCAGCAACTTCTCGCGCTGCACCTAAAAGTCGGTCACTATAACGCTCAATCAGCGCATCCATAATATCTTCCTTTGATTTGAAATGATGATACAATGTGCCCCTCGCAATTCCTACCTTTTTGAGAATATCGTTTGTACTCGTACCGTCAAAGCCCTTCTTACCGAAAAGCTCATCTGCCGCGTCAAGAATTTCATTTTTTCGTACTTCCGCTTCTTTTCTCATTTTCTCCTCCTTTACAGACCGATTGCCTGTCGGTAAAATTGTAACACGCAGTATAAATCTGTCAAGTATGTTTTTGGAGATTAATTTGTTCTAGTATTTGATAAAAAAATACTACAGGAATTTATTGTATGAAGAGGTATGTTGATTTCCAAAAGAAGAACATCTAAAGTTGAATAGTGAATTAAACAAGGACGCGGGTCTGGCATGGAGGGGTTATAAGCCTTGGTTGGTTCTCCTCATTAGGCCGATCAACACGCTTGAAAGGGTTAAAACGGGCAGGCAACATGAATTTTTATCAGGTCTGGCACGAAACGACTTTTGTATAATTGAGTATGCACCGTTGATAGATTTGCGAAATAAAACTTAGATTAATATTTAAATTGCATAGAGAACCAATTTTCTATAAAATAATAATTATCAAAAATCTTGCCGTTTTAAGAGAGGGGAGTGTTTACCGATGAAGAAAAAATCACTTAAGTTTTTATCTCACGGATATGGATACTCCACTGCTGTTTTTTTCTAGAATTTTTTTAAGGGGTGAAGTGTGTCTAAATTTAACATTCTAGCAAAACTGCAGAAAAATCTTTTAAATGGCGAGGTAAATAAATGGAAAACGAAAAAATCACAAGAAAAAACCCATCAAGTACGCCTGCACCAGTAGGCAATTACACACATATTACCAAAATTCCAAGGAATGCAGAGTTATATGTTACATCAGGTCAAATCGGCGTAGATCGGAATGGACAATTTCCACAAACGATGAATGAACAAGTAAGTAATACGTTTATCAATATAAAAACAGTGATAGATTCTGAGGATTTAAGCGCTGAAAATATTATAAAAGTGAACATATGGGCTACTGAGAAAATCGATTGGGACTTTTTTGATTCTGAGTGGGAACAATTATTTGGAAATGATTATCCAGCAATGACGATTGGATATATTGCTGAATTAGGTTTACCTGAGATAAAAATTGAAATAGAAATTTGGGCAGCTAAAGTATAAAGTTCAAACACACTTCATCCAAACTATGAAGCTGTCAACAATGATTTAATTTTGGTGATCGCTCCAGAGGGTCGTTATACTAATAAATCATTCCCTCTGGAGATGCTCATCATGAATTTACAAAACCCTTATTTTCTTGTATTGCGTCTCTTCTTCCATGGATATCCATCCTTATGTTCTGTCTGATGCTCCGTGTGATCATACCCTTCCTGTCAAACAAATACCCATAGGAATCATAGCCGTTATTGGCGGACCTTACAGCATACTTCTGTTCTTTCGCTTTCCGTCTATCTTCGCGTGCGTTCAAGAAAGTTCTTTTGTGATAATCAAAGATGCACGCAGCGGATTTTCACAGAAAGAAAATATGGATAGAGAAGAAGGAGCTTTTTGAACAGCACAGCCTATTAAAATCATTGAAAGAACTCATTCAGTCCTTTCAATATCTGAAGAGTACAAAGAGAACGGCAGCTGCCCTAATAGATTGGGTGGCCGAAGCCGACAAAAGCAATATTGAAGAGATCAAGGCGTTTGTTCATTATCTCCGAACTGATTGGGAACCTGTCAAAAATGCGTTTACCTATCCTTGGAGCAATGGCCACGTAGAAGTACAAGTGCTGCGGCTAAAAGTGATTAAGAGACAGATGTATGGTTGGGCAAGCTTTGATTTGCTTTGCAGAAAGGTTCTGTATTAGTTGTCATAATACTTTCCTAAAAAATGTTCTTGATTATAGATGCGTCCCTAGAGAAAACTTCACCAAAATTACCGGAGAACCATTTTACAACCGTTGATTACAATCGCTTTTTTATATAGATTAATTTGAATCCTACTTCATTATTTTTCACAAGAAGCAAAGTAGTTGAGAGCCATGATACGCTATTCTACTTCGGCTGACCACTTGTGTTTCTTTACAATTAAAGTAAGAGTAAGATGCTACTAAAAAATGTCTACAGCAACATCTATCCTCTTAATTCCCAACCTGTTTTATTATTGTCAAAGCGCCTTTTCTTAAATCATTAAAGTATTGCATTTCGATGTTACCCTTCATTCCCCCACAGGCGCCTAACTAAAAAATATTTTGATCATGTAATTTATATAGTGATTCTAATTTTTTATTGATTATACATAACTTTCGGAATATAATGTTTTTTAAAACTATTTAAGAGGGGGTTCTCCAATGAATCAATTAGTTAAAGCCAGCACCTTCGCTGGAAATACATTTGCGGTTTGGGTGCTGTTATTCGCGGTTTTGGCTCTGTTTTTTCCTGTTCAATTTGTATGGATTGGACCTTATATTTCTTTATTATTGGGAATTGTTATGTTCGGAATGGGAATGACGTTATCATTAGACGATTTCAAATTAATTCTTAAACAGCCGAAAGGGGTAGTCATCGGGGTATTGGCGCAATTCATTATCATGCCGCTCCTTGCTTACGGATTGGCAAAAGGTTTGAGCTTGCCTCCTGAAATTGCGGTGGGAGTGATTTTAGTTGGCGCATGCCCTGGCGGAACAGCGTCAAACGTAATGACGTATTTAGCAAAAGGAAATACGGCATTATCAGTGACGATTACTTCTGTCTCTACATTGCTGGCTCCTGTGTTGACTCCAGCAATCATTTACTTGCTTGCCAGCGAATGGCTCCCGGTCTCCGCAAGCGATATGTTCGTATCTGTTGTCAAAATGGTTGTTGTTCCAATTGTGCTCGGGCTATTGGTGAAAGTTTTATTTAAAAAGCAAGCAGAAAGAAGTCTGGGAGCTATGCCGCTCGTGTCCGTTATCGCCATCGTTATGATTGTTGCGGCTGTGGTTAGCGGAAGCAGGGATAAAATCCTTGAAACAGGATTATTAATCTTCGCAGTGGTCATCCTGCATAACGCCTTAGGTCTATTAGCTGGATTTATTATCGCCAAACTCTTAAAGCTAGAATACCCGGATCAAAAGGCCATTTCTATCGAAGTGGGGATGCAAAATTCTGGTTTGGGGGCGGCATTGGCCGTAGCCCATTTTAATCCGGTCGCTGCCGTTCCAAGCGCGATCTTCAGCTTTTGGCACAATATTTCCGGACCGTTGTTAGCAACTTATTGGGGCTGGAAAGCGAATAAAAATACTGATAAAACGAGCAGCATTTCAGGATAAGGAGCAGAAACGCCGCAGCTTGTTTATGTGTTAATGAAGATCGTACTCGTTTTAGTCGTTCGTAAATGTAACCGTACTACTCACCGAACGTTGAACATGCCTAAGCACCTTGATCATGATGGAAGGAGGTTGTATAAATTCGATTAATCAGCATCCTGTTTTTATAAAAAAGATGGGTTAAAACAAAGTTTGATTAAAACAGCAACTATGGGTATTATACCCATAAGAGGTTTTTTCTGTTTTTATAATAAAGAACCGTTGAAATTTAAAACGGAGTTTAGTGTGATGTTGAAATAAAAATCAATTATTTTGAAAAAATGATCAATAATCCTGTATGGACATGTAGAATTCTTTCTACGCCATCTGGCCATTTACTCGAGCAGCTTAGCTAATGGTGTTTAGGTATTGGCGATGAAAAGATTAAAATATATGAATGATTTATGTTAGGGGGATGACTCTTGCAAGAAAGTACTAAAAAGGAAGCTTATTCTTGGATTAAATCAATTGCATTCGCTCTAGTTATTGTGTTTATATGCCGTGAATTTATCTTTACACCAGTGGTCGTTAAGGGTGAATCTATGGAACCTACATTTGGAAATAATCATAGGGTTGTAGTAAGTAAAACGAGCAAAATAGAAAGATTTGATATGATTGTTTTCAAAGCAACAGACAAAAATGAACAATATATTAAAAGAGTAATCGGTCTACCCGGGGATCGTGTGGAAATGAAAGATGATGTGCTATACGTTAACGGAAAGCCGTATGAGGAACCTTATGTGAAAAGAAATAATAATATGGAATTAAGCAGGGTTACTGGTGACTTTACATTAAAAGAACTTACTGGAAATGAGAAGGTGCCAAATGGTTATTTCTTTGTTTTGGGAGATAATCGATTGAAAAGTAGAGATAGTAGAGATTTTGGTTTTATTGCAGCTGACTCGGTTATTGGAGAAGTGAAATTTCAATTTTATCCGCTGCAAGAACTCGGTATGCCCAAATAATAGAATATCATTAAATAAAGAAATTAGTCCATCACGTTAATAATGAGCATGTTCTGATCAGTCCTTTTTTTAAATTAACTGTATGAGCCTCATTTGCTCAAACTTTATTTCAAAGCTACAGGCGTGTTTTTCACGAATAATAAAGGTGTTTGAAAAGTAGAGGAGCCTTTAAAAAAACAAAATAATTATTTAAAAGAAGGTATGAGTTTCGATTATCATACCTTCTTTTTCAGTTTCTTTCTATAATGAATGCTTCGATCTTCGTTACATTGATTTAAAGAGTTGAAGTTAGTATGCTACATATGCTATCGGGCAAAGAATATGTCTTCACAAGAGGCTTAGCTGTATTAGTCCCTCTTTTCCTCTTCTCCCGCCAATAAAAACTCTTTTAATTTTAATCCCAGTTTATGATTTTGTGTCACTAATGAAACCGTTCTTTTCCTTCCGAAATTAACAATGGGTAAAGCAAATAAATCAAGGTGACCGATGTTTTTGGCTGTTAATTCAGGAATAATCGTGATCCCCATTCCAGCGGTTACTGCTCCCAGAATAAAATCCCCAAAAGCTACCTCGCTTATTATAGTAGGCTTACGGCCAAGCAATTCTATTTGTTCGACAATATGCTTTCTTGTATCGCAAGGAGCTTGGTGGACAATGAATGGTTCATCACACAGTTCAGCAAGCTCAACCGATTTTTTTGACTGAAATCGATGCCCTAAAGGACATACAGCATAATAATGCTCAGTAAACAATTCACAACTCCATAGCGCTTCGCCAGTATATAAAGTGTCAACTAAAACGGCATCAAGTCTTCCTTCCTGTAATGCTTGTAACAATTCGCCGGAAGTATTTTCAATCCTTAAGGTTATAGTTCTATCCATTAATCGCAAACCCTTTAACCTTGAAGGCAGATAGTATGTGGCTATACTAGGCAGGCTGCCTATTGCTATCGGTTTATTCTGAGAAAACCGCTGCAGTTCTTGCCGAATGGCAGTGAACTCGGCAAGAACAGGCTTAATTCGATTATAGAAATGCTCACCAGCTTCCGTCAGCTCAATACCAGTTGATGTTCTATGAAATAAGACAACATCGAGGTTATTCTCTAAGTTTTGAATATGCTTGCTTAAGGCAGGTTGAGAAAGATTATTTTGTTTAGCCGCTTTAGAGAAGCTTTTTTGCTTAGCAGCTTCAGAAAAGCTTTGTATCCACTCTATATTCATCGCCTTCACCCCATGCTTTATAACGGTTTGTTATACCCTTATAAAATAATGATTGTTCCTTATATAAATGACTTTTAGTAAGCTTTCATACAGGGGATAGGTTTCAATTGTATCATAATTTTGAAGGGCGAATGTCAACACGGACCTTAACAAAATTAATTCGGTATTAGATTGCCTCTTTTCGAATATCCACATTTCAAGTCATTTAATTTTTCATGAACCGAATATTACCTTGGGGGTACTTATGAAAAACGTTTTAATATTAGCCATAGGCATGTTTGCCTTAGGTTTTGATGCTTATATTATTGCTGGTCTTCTTCCTGGAATTAGCGACACATATGATAAAAATGCATCACAAGTAGGGCAAGCGGTTAGTATATTTACTTTATTTTACGCCATATCAGCACCTTTGTTCTCTTCTCTGCTTGCTGGCAAACCGATAAAAAAAGTACTGTTATGTTCAATGCTCATTTTTACTGTCGCTAATGCTATTACAGCTTTAGCCCCAACCTTTTCTATCCTATTACTATCTAGAGCAATGGCTGGGGTAGGAGCTGGGTTGTTTTCTCCGTTAGCTGTAGCAGCCTCTGCACAGCTTGTTTCTAGCGAAAAAAAGGGGAGAGCTATCGGACTGACTATAGGAGGAATGAGTATAGGGACAGTGATAGGTGTGCCTTTAGGTCTCTATGTCTCTAATTTATTTAACTGGAAAATAGCCATGTGGCTTTTGGTTATTATTGGTGTCATAGCGGCTTTAGGCATGCTTAAATTCCTGCCTTATTTCCCTGCTGCAGCGCCGCCTGCGCTGAAGGAACGGTTAAAAATGTTTTTAGATAAAAGGGTTGCTATAACCGTGCTCATCACGTTTTTTGCCAGCGTAGCAAGTCTAGGCTTGTACACGTACTTATCTCCCTTAATCAACGAGATTTCAGTCTATAACAATCTGGCAGTATACCTTTGGGCTTGGGGATTCGGAGGCCTATTTGGAAGTATAATAATTGGTTATTTGATCGATCACTTTAAGAAACCAAAAACTTTAGTTACCATCATTCTAATTACATTAACATTATCAATTATTTGCATCCCAATAACGATTAATGTTCCTTTATTACAATACTTTCCTTTCTTTATCTGGGGAGCAATGGGGTGGGCTTGCCAAGCGCCTCAACAACATATATTGCTGTCATACCAACCTCAGAATGGAAGTTCAGCAGTAGCATTAAACAGTTCTGTTAACTATTTGGGAAGTGCAGTCGGTGCTACTCTAGGAGGGATGGTTCTGTCACTGGAAACGGGAAGTACTGCGCTAATTTATTTTGCTGTTTTATCTATGATATTCTCCCTATGCTTACAGTTTTATAGCACAAAAAGTAAAGGTAGAATAACAGAGCGCAGTAAGTGATGATTGAAAAGACTAGCAAGTTGCTTCAAAAGAGTCCAAACATCTGTAAAACTGTAAAGCCCATTTTGATCTATATTTCCAAATTCTACCATTTGTGGTATTGCCACTAACAGTTTTTATAATATCAGCTGAAAAATAGGATAAATCTAATTCGTTTATACAGACTTTTCCTTCGTTATCCCTTTAATGCAATTGTTCTTATTTTTCCAATAAACAGGGACACTGTCTAATTCTTCATTTATTGTGAATGCGGTGTTAAAATGGTTCTTACGCATTGTTGGTGAAGAAACTTATGATTATAATAAATGAAAGTAATTGTTCGGTTTTCATATACTTTCTTCTCTTTAACTAAGATATACAATGTGACGTCTATCTCTATTTACGCAAAAAATCAGCTTCACCCAAATTGCGTAAGAACCGACTTGATTTGCTGTTTGTAACGGATTCTTCTCTAACAAATTTATGTTTAGTCTTCATAAAAAGTTTGATCATTTCAGCTAGGCTCTTCAACTAAAACATCCAAGTGTTTAACTACATAGATATAATTTTCGTTGCAACTGTTTGTTGAAATGCCTGATCATGCTCAACGATAACCATTGTGGGATTAAATCTTTGAATAAGCTCTTCAATCTGCATGCGCGAATAAATATCAATAAAATTTAACGGTTCATCCCAAATATATAAATGAGCTTTTTCACATAAACTTTTGGCTATAAGCAGCTTTTTCTTTTGCCCGCCAGAATAATGGGATATATCTTTCTCAAATTGGATTCGATCAAAATCCATCTTACGTAGGATGGATTTAAATAACGTTTCATCAATCTCATGCTCTTCAATAAATTCCGATAACAGTCCCTTCAAATGAGAAGTGTCTTGTTGGACATAGGAAATAATAAGGCCTGAACCTAACTTCATTGAGCCTGTATGATGTATCGGATTTCCCAGGATTAGCTTTAGGATACTACTTTTTCCGCTTCCATTCTTTCCATCAAGTACAATTCGGTCGCCTTGTTCAACTTTAAAGCTAATTGGCTTATTTACTAATTGGTCATCGTACTTAACAGACACATTATCCAAAGCAATCAACTCACTTGACTGAAACTCCAATGGTTTTAATTTTAATGGCTCCGTTTCTTCCACATTTTTTAGCAGTTTTGACTTTTCCTCAATAGCTTTTTGTTGCCTTGATTCAAGGTTCTTGGCTTTCTTCATCATTTTTGCTGCTTTATGCCCTACAAAACCTTTGTCCAGCTTAGAACCTGAATTCGTTGACCCATTTTTGGACGATTCCACTTGATTAGACCAACCTGCTGAACGCCTTGAAGACTGTTTTAATCTTCCTATGTCTTTTCGCAGATGCTGATTTGTAGCCTTTTCGTGTTCCTGCTGTCGATCAAAATTTAACTTCCAAGAAGAATAATTGCCTCTTTGCACTTCAATATTGGCCCTGTTGATAGATAAGATATGGTCAACGCATCCATCTAAAAAGATTCTGTCATGTGAAATTAAAATAAATCCTTTTTTCTTCCTTAGATAAGCTGAGACTATCTTTCGTGCATCAGTGTCTAGATGATTGGTTGGCTCATCAATTAATAGAAATTGACCCTCAGTCAAAAAAAGTGCAGCAAGTAACACCTTTGTTTGTTCTCCATTTGATAATGTATTAAATGGCCGGTACATGACCTCGGCATCAACATTTAGATAGGATATTTCACGAAGAAATTCCCAATCTTCTGCTTGGGGACAAATTTCCTCAAAAATTTCATGAGTATACTTGCTTTTATCCGAAACGGGATAAGGAAAATACCTAAATTTTACTGAAGAAATAATTTTCCCGCTATACTCATAATTCCCTAATAATAAATTAAAGAATGTTGTTTTACCTCGTCCGTTTCTGCCGATAAATCCAAGTTTCCAATCCGTATCTATTTGAAAACTTACATCTTCAAAAATATTGTCAAAGCTATCTGGATAAGAAAAAGTTAAGTTTTGAACTTGTATGATTGACATGATAATTCCTCCTTTGTATATCAACACTTTTTACTTTTATACAAAGTCGGCACATCCATCTAGGTAAATTTCTCCGTATAAGTTTGATGGATATTAACGACTTATACGGAGTATTACATGCGTAACAATAGTGTCTGAATTGCTCATTTCTCTTGCTCCTTTATTTATTAGACCGATTGTAAAAGTAAGGGGGCAGCGACTAAAAACTTAAAAGCTTATGGCAGCTTCGTGTACAATGGATGTTCCTGCACACACCTTCACGGGGGCTGTCACGGGATATTAACATCTTACCACATTTGAACGCGCATAATGGAAACAATGTCCAAAAAGGGTGTTCTATCCGAAGAATGGCCGAAACGATTGGATGTTCTCCTTCGACTATTTTTTAAGAAATTAGGTGAAATCGATTGGTTGGAGAATACAAGCCGGAAGAGGTTCAAAAACAATGAAAAACAGCTGCCGCTGATCGCGGAAAGGAATTTAGTTGCTATGCTGTTTTAGAAATGGATTTTTATTTTGCTGAGCCCTGTTCTTCTTAGCAACGTGGCAGTAATGAGAATGCAAATAGTCTGTTGCCTGAGTTCTATCCGAAAGGCGCAGGTTTTAATCATCTTTCAGATAAAGAGCTCAATCAGGCGCTCTATCTAATAAATAGTCGTTCGCGTAATGCCCAGGTTGGCGGATACCGCATGAAGCATACACGGAGGAAGCGCTGCGCTTAACTTGCCAAACAGCCTATTCTTTTCTTTTGGACAAAAATATCCTTTATACAAAAAATGTCCAAAGGGGTAAAACGGTTAAACTTTATTTCAAATCCACACTATTATCGAAAAGAGTTAGAATGTCCAACTCGTATTATAATCTTATTCACCTAAAGCAACCGTCAGTTGAATAGTTTATATTGAGTATATATAATATCTAAAGATAAAGACTTGGATAATATATGAATTAGCTAGCAAGTTCATTTACCCATATTTTCAAGGCTTTCCGTGCCACATACAATAGATACACACGCTGATGAAAAGGAGGTATCTGTATGCAAGTCATTATATCTAACAGTTCAAAAGAACCGATCTATGAGCAGATTTTCAAACAAATTCAAGCTAAAATTTTGTCAGGTGAGCTAAAAGCAGGAACCGCGTTGCCTTCTATAAGGCAATTAGCCAAAGATTTGAGAATTAGTGTTATCACTACTAAACGGGCCTATGAAGAATTGGAGAAAGCGGGGTTCATATACTTAATTGTTGGGAAAGGTTCATTTGTAGCAGAGCAAAATTTAGATGTGATTCGAGAGAAAAAATTGCAAGCAATTGAAGAGCAATTAAGTGCGGTTATCTCCAATAGTAAGGAAATTGGGTTATCGTATGAAGAATTACAAGATTTATTAAAGTTGCTGTATGAGGAGTGAAAGGAATGGAAAATGTAATTGAGTTCCATGACGTTTCGAAAAAATTTCCAGCATTCTCTATAGATAATATAAATTTGCAGATAAAAAAAGGGTACACAACAGGATTTATTGGTCCAAACGGAGCTGGAAAGTCAACTATGATTCAGTTAATGATGAATTTATTACAACCGGATAAGGGAGAAGTTAGCGTGTTTGGGCTGGATTATGCCAGACATGAAAAGGAAATTAAAAACCGTATAGGCTTTGTGTACGACAGCAATATATACTATGAATCCCTGAACTTGAAGGATATTAGTAAAATTATTGCTCCAGCCTATAAACAGTGGGATCATAAGCAATTTAATAAGTATGTTAATCAATTTGAGCTGCCCTTAAATAAATCTATTAAAAATTTTTCTAAAGGAATGCAAATGAAAGCTTCGATAGCTATTGCCTTATCTCATAATGCAGATTTAATTATTATGGATGAACCGACAGCAGGATTAGATCCAACATTTCGCAGGGAATTACTAGACATTTTCCAAGAGTTTATGGTGAATGAGGGAAAGAGTATATTTTTTTCAACGCATACTACAAGCGATTTGGAGCGTTTTGCTGATTATATTATATTAATTGATAAAGGGGAAATTCTTCTTAATAAACGTTTGGATGAGATACAGGAACAATATGTCTTGGTAAAAGGAAGTGTGGATTTGCTTGACCGAGACACGGAAGCACATTTCATTTACATAGAGCGTTCTCAAGGCGTCTTTCAAGCTTTATCAAAAGATGCAGCAAAAGTACAAACAGTCTTTGGTGATCATGTTGTGATAGAGAAAGCTTCTTTAGATGAAATAATGTTTTATATGAAATCCGCACATAGGAAAAATAATTAACGATTTAATAATGAGGTTTTTATGCTAGGAACAAAATAATGACCATGCTTTCAAGACTTTAATGAAATATTAAGGTCTTTTTTTTGTTAAAAATCGGCCAAGGTGTAATTTAATATTGTATATATCGTTAATATAGATTATGATGTATATATATCATATACTCTATGTTAAGTGGATATGTGTATAGATGGAGGGATGTCTGGTTAGAGAATAATAAAGGTTAAATTTTATCAACTTTGTCGTCTAAGAGTCATTCTAACAACTCATATTAATTTGGATTTTATAATAAGGAGTGAGAAAAATGGAAAACATAGTAGAATTTAAAAATGTAAGCAAATGTTTTAAAGACTTTTCCTTAGAAAACATCAATTTGCAAGTAAAACAAGGCCAGATAACAGGGTTTGTCGGGGCGAATGGCGCAGGAAAATCAGTCACCATGAAGTTAATGATGAATCTTATGCAACCAGATTCAGGCGAAATAAAGGTATTTGGAAAAGATTATGCCAATCAGGGAAAGGAAATTAAGGAGCGCATAGGATTTGTTTATGACGGTAATGTTTTCTATGAAAGTTTGAGTCTAAAAGATATTCGTAAAATCATTGCCCCTGCCTATAGAAATTGGAGCGATAAACAATTTTATGATTATATCAAGAAGTTTGAACTCCCGTTAAACAAGGCGATTAAAACCTTTTCCAAGGGGATGCTGATGAAAGCCTCTTTATCAATGGCTCTATCTCATGAAGCTGAACTTATTATGATGGATGAGCCAACAGCTGGTTTGGACCCCGTTTTTCGAAGAGAGCTGTTGGATATTTTAAAAGCAATGATGGCAGATGGAAAGAGAACGATTTTCTTTTCCACTCATATAACCAGTGATTTAGAGCGGATTGCAGACAATATTACTTTCATTCAAAAAGGAAAAATTCTTTTCAATGAATCGATAAGAGATTTACAGGAGCGTTATGCATTAGTCAAAGGAAAGGCCAATTTGCTCAACCCCGGCATTGTAAAAAGTTTTATAAGTCTGGAACGTTCTTCTACTGAATTTCAAGCCATAACAAATAATGCAGAAGAAATAAGGAGATTATTAGGGGAACAAGTGGTTATGGAAGAAGCCACTTTGGAGGACATTATATTTTATACGAAAGGAGCTAGTCAACAATATGTTTAACTTGATAAAAAAGGACTTTGTTATACAAAAAACACAACTACTGCTTTTTATTCCGTTTATTATGTTTTTTGCAATTTTTGCCGGTCATATGAGTCCAGCTTTTATTTTTCTGTTGGCCAGCATGTATATACCGATAAATGGATATTTTTATGATGAACAGGTGGAATCTAATATCCTTCTTAATTCTTTGCCATACACGAGAAAAGAGATTGTTGCTGCAAAATATATCGGTGCCATTGCCTATATGATTTTATCAATAGGTGTAGCTGGTATCATTCTATATATCTTTAATTATGACTTTTTGATAATGGATATAGCCATCGCTATGGGGCTATTCTTCATTTTTGCCGCTTTTGCCTTTCCATTATTTTATATTTTAAAACCCGGTTATATAGGTGTGGTAATTATAGTTGGGATGATCACTTTAGCCGTTGTTCTGCCACCCCTTTTCCGGTTCTTGGCGAAACATTTCACAACGATTACAGATTTTCTTTCGAGCTTATCGACAACAGCCAGTTACCTTATTGGAGCCGCTATCTCTATTGGTCTTTATTTAATTTCTTGGATGGTAAGCCGATTTATTTATCAGCGGAAGGTGTTTTAATTGGTACGCTTATACAAGGTCTATAAGAATTTACCGAAAAAGGGGCTTATGAGACAGTCCCTTTTTTTACTGCTTTTTTATGGACGATCATGGTTTTCTCTTTTTACTGGATGAGCGCGGCGGTCGGGCTCTGATTAAATCTTCGTTTGTTCGTGCTCATATCTGCATTATTTCTCCATAATTATTTGTTACACTTCTTTTGAAAATGATCAAAAAGGAGACGAAGAGTATGAGGAATTATGCGTTGTCTGCCGTAATTTTAACGGGTGCTTTACTGATCAGCGGCTGCAATAGCCTGAATGAATACAATAGAGATCAAGAACCTGAACATATGAAAGAAGTGCATAGGGAAGAGCCTCGTCAGGAAGGTATGATGGGCAATGGACATATGAGCCATAACAGCCCAATCAGGCTGAATGATTCAACAGGTGAAAATGAATTAAAGATTCCCCCGGCTCTTAAATCGGAAAAGGGCGAAGAGGTCTCTTACACGATCAAGGCTCAAAAAGGAAAAACGGAGATATTTGATGGCTTTCAAACGAATACGTATGGCTATAACGGATCATTTCTCGGGCCGATGCTTCAGCTGAAGAAAGGGCAAACGGTTAAGATTAAGACAATCAACGAATTGGATGAGGAAACAACCTTTCACTGGCATGGTTTAGAGATCGCTGGAAGCGGTGATGGCGGACCGCATAGCGTGTTAAAGCCGGGCGAGGAAAGAACGATCGAGTTTCCAGTGACGCAGGCAGCTGCCACGCTATGGTTCCATCCTCATCCGGAGGGGAAAACCTCTGAGCAAGTGTATAACGGACTGGCTGGGCTTCTCTATATTAATGATGCTCAATCAGAGCGTTTGTCTATTCCTAAAGACTATGGAGCTAATGACTTTCCGTTGATTATTCAAGACAGAGTATTTGATGAAAATAAACAGCTGGATTATAGACGAGTGATGAATGAGGATGGAACGCTAGGTGACACTCTCTTAATTAATGGAACGGTGAACCCTAAATTAACGGTTCCCAAAGAGAAGGTGCGCTTGCGTCTTTTAAATGGATCAAATGCACGCAATTACACCTTTCAGCTTAGTAACGGGGCAGAATTCGAGCAAATCGCGACAGATGGGGGCTTGCTTAATCGGCCTGTACGGATGAACAAACTAACTTTGACGCCATCAGAGCGAGCAGAAATCATAGTGGACTTTTCCACAGTCAAATCATATGATAAGCTGGCTTTAGTCGATGAGCAAGGTGCTATCCTGTTGCCTTTTTCCGTCCAAACAGAAAAGAAACAAAAGAAAAGCGCAGAATTATCAACTCAAATGAATAATGTGAACATTCCTGAAGAAGATATGAATCTGCCTGTCACCAAAAGAGTGGAGCTATTTGGAATGGGGCGTCATGTCACCATCAATGGGAAGAAGTTTGACAGGAACCGAATCGATTTTACTCAGAAAGCGGGAGAAACAGAGGTTTGGGAGCTGTATAATAAACCGGATATGATGGGGGGAATGACTCATCCATTTCATATTCACGGAACCCAATTTAAAATCATTTCGGTAAATGGAAAACTTCCTCCAGAAAATGAACGTGGCTGGAAGGATACCGTAGCTTTAGAGCCTGATGAAAGGGTAAAGATTGCAGTTAAATTCAAAAACAAAGGAACTTATATGTTCCACTGTCACATATTAGAGCATGAAGATAATGGTATGATGGGACAAATTAAAGTAGAATAATCATAGAGTAGAAAGCTGTTTTATTAAGGGGCAGACTCTTAAATATTCATTAGGTCTAGAAATGTTTTCTGATTTGATGAAGCAGAGTCTGGCCATTTTTGTTGAAAACGTTAAGAGCGCACAAACAGAATGGAGGAGTAGGGAATGATCAATTTGCCAAATTGTCCGGAATGCGATTCAGAGTATACCTATGAGGATGGAAGTCTCTTTATATGTCCGGAGTGTGCTCATGAGTGGTCTCAAGAAGAGGAAGCGGAAGAAACAGAAAAGGTTTATCGCGATGCAAATGGAAATGTGCTACAGGATGGAGACGATGTCACTATAATTAAAGATCTGAAAGTAAAAGGAAGCTCGTCCGTATTAAAAATCGGCACAAAAGTAAAGGGCATTCGTTTAGTGGACGGCGATCATGACATTGACTGTAAAATTCCAGGCTTTGGAGCGATGAAGTTAAAATCTGAGTTTGTCAAAAAGGCTTAAATAATAGAAATAAAAGGGGATTAGACCCCCACGTCACCTTTTCTAGTCTGCTATACGAATCGAACTTCTAGATTTGTGAATGTTGTGGAAGTCAGTCCCCTTATGAGTCAATGCCTTTAATTCCACTTGTTCCATTAGGCACTCATTTTGCGGCATTCTTCCGCGCAGCGGAAGCAGACATCGGCGCATTTTTGGCAATGGTCATGATCGTGTTTTTGGCATTCATTGCCGCACGCTATACAAATGTCTGCACATAATTGGCAGATCTGTTTGGCAAATGGGCTGTCAGACTGCATTGACTTTGCGGCAAAGGCACATATATCTGCACATTCTCTCTCTAATCGGATGCAATCGGCCATCATGGTCACATCGTCCTCATTCAGACAGGCAACGTAGCAAACATTACAGGTTTCCGAACAAGAAAGCCCACACAGGTCGCAGACCGTCTTTGGACGTGGGATGATAGTGAGGTCAAATACGGAGTACCGCATTTAACCGTAAGGTTTTGCGGTACTTCAAGTATTGGAAAACTCCACTATATTTATTTTTATATATTTGTTGTCGTTTATAGTGAAAACTGATAAAAATATAAACATGGAAGATTATAGAAGAACTACTACAACCGTATCATTCATTAACTATCATTTTGTGTTTTGTCCTCGATACAGAAGAAAAATATTTCTTGACAACAAGGTAGAAAAGAGATTCAAAGAAATGGTGCACGAAATATGCGAACCACTAAAAATACAAGTGATTGCTTTAGAATGTGACAAAGACCATGCACACATGTTTCTCAATGTACTACCTACACTAAGCCCTGCAAACATCATGGCAAAAATCAAAGGAGTGACATCTAAACAGTTGCGAGAAGAATTTCCGCACCTGCGACACCTGCCAAGTTTGTGGACACGTTCTTATTTTGTTTCTACTGCTGGAAACGTATCAAGTCAAACTATAAAGCGATATGTTGAACAACAAAAAACAAGGGGGTGAAATCATGTCACAAACAATCACTGTAAAAATCAAATTGCTACCTACTAAAGAACAGGATTTGACTTTGACCGAAATGAGTAAAACATACATTTCAACAATCAACGATCTTGTGTCTGAAATGGTAAAAGAAAAG
>NZ_KZ454939.1:25232-82732 GCF_002797355.1 Bacillus xiapuensis
CCAAGTTAGAAGGCATTAAGGTTGAATATGTGAATCCTGTTTATACGAGTCAAACATGTCCTAACTGTTCTGAAAAGAACAAAGCACAAGACCGCAAATACAAGTGTAAATGCGGATTCGAGAAACATCGTGATCTAGTAGGTGCTATGAATATTCGATGTGCACCTGTGATTGATGGTAATAGTCAATCAGCATAGGGAACTATAGGTTCTGCCCTATGAGGGGCAATGAGATGCCCTCATCTTGAAGGCTGTTCAAAACAGAAATGGACTGCGAACGCTTAGTCATTCAAGAATCCCACCCGTTTAACCGTAAGGTTTAGGGCTTGCGTCTTTAGACGTGGGAGTCTCAAAGGTTTCCATACAGGCAAGACAAGCTTTCATACATTCTTCATAGGTTGAGTTCATATGAAGATTCCCCCTTTTATTTTTTCATCACTTATCATCTTCCCATTGCCTTTCTTTTTTAACGTTTTCCGGCGAACTCCTTAAAATCTGCACAAAAAATTAATGTTGATCCATTATGATGAAAACAATTAAAGATAAAAGCGGTGATAATGATCAATAAAATAACGGTAAAATTAGGCATTTGGTTTTTCTTTGTTATGCTGATTATTGAGGTGTGCCTTTTCTTTTTTCTACATACAAGGATGGTGAAAAATCGGGTGGAGGAAGAGCTGATTGCCTTGCTGGCGCGAGGAAATAATCATCGGGAGGTACTGGAGGATTCATACAACGAAGAAACACTTCGGCACATTGCTGTGATGGAAAGAAATGCCGATACCGAAGTGGTGATTACCGACCAAAGCAAGAAAATCATCATTTCTTCTTCCGGGTTAGACACGGACACGGAGGAAATGGATCTTTTGTCAAAGAACATTTCTGCTGTTCCTCGTGAGGGGATGGTGCTTGAGAACAGATGGAGGAGTGGGAAATATATTTCCACGGTCAGCCCTTACGCTGTAAGTAATCAACAAAAAGGATATGTGTTCATGTTTAAAAGCACGGATCAGGTGCAAGGGTTAATTTCAAGGTTAAACCATAATTTTCTTATGGCGGCTGTCTTAACCGTTAGCCTTTTAATATTGACTATTCTTTTTCTGACTAAGTTTATCACTACCCCTCTTATACGCATGAAGAAGGCAACGGAAAAGTTAAGCCGAGGTGACCTTTCTGTTCATTTGCCGGATATGGGGGAGGATGAATTAGGAGAGCTATCACGGTCGATCACGATCCTTGCTCAGAATTTGAAGCACTTGAAAGAAGAAAGAAGTGAATTTCTGTCTAGTATTTCTCATGAATTAAGAACGCCATTAACCTATATTAAAGGATATGCGGATGTCGCGCGTCGAAAAGAGATCAAGGATCATGATCGGGAGCGTTACCTTGGTATTATTTATGAGGAAGCGGAAAAGCTGGCTGCTATGATCAAGGATTTATTTGATTTAGCAAAGATTGATCAAAACAACTTTATCATCCAGCGGGAGAAGGTGCCGTTAGCTCCGTATCTAAACAGCATTTGCGAAAAGATGCGGCCAGCCTTTAAGGATCATGGGATGGGCCTTGAATTAATCGGCGGTGAAGGAATAGAAGTCTTTATTGATCCCGTAAGATTTGAACAGGTTTTTTTGAATTTATTTGATAATGCCATTAAGTATTCAGATCCGAACACGACAACGAGAGTGATCGTGGCAAGAGAAAAGAAGAATATTTTTATTGAAGTCAGAGATGAAGGACGAGGAATTCCTCCGGAAGAACTTCCTTTTGTATTTGAGCGATTTTTTAGAGTGGATAAATCCCGCTCCCGAGGTTTAGGAGGAACGGGGTTGGGCTTGTCGATCGTTAAAGAACTGGTAGAAGCGCATGAAGGACGTGTGAAGGTGAAAAGTCAACTGGAAAAAGGAAGTTCATTTTTCATTCACATCAAGGAGGAGACGTAATGAAAACAATCTTACTGGTGGATGATGAAGCAAGGATGCTGGATTTGCTTGCGATTTACCTCGCGCCGTTTTATCGGTGTGTTCAAGTGAATTCTGGTGTGAAGGCCATTGAATATATGAAAACGGATCATGCGGATCTTATTCTGTTAGATGTGATGATGCCAGAATTGGATGGCTGGGGCACCTGCAGACAAATCAGAGAGCTCTCAGATGTTCCTGTTATTATGTTGACCGCAAGAAATGAGAAGGCTGATGTTGTCAAGGGATTGCGAATCGGAGCGGATGATTATGTAACCAAACCGTTTGATGAAGCAGAGCTGCTTGCGCGAATTGAAGCCGTCATTCGGCGAGGGAAAGGGAAGAGCAAGACAAAAATAGAATTTAAAAAGCTGGTATGGGATGAGGAGAAGCATGAATTAACTTACAAGGGAAATGGAATTCAGGTCACTCCAAAAGAGTTCTCCTTGCTGGGGCTACTGCTGTCGCACCCAAATAAAGTTTTTTCAAGAGCTCATTTAATTGAAGCTATTTGGGGAAATGATGCTTTTACAGAAGATCGGACGGTCGATTCACATATTCGTAATATCCGCGAGAAATTAAGACAGGTGAACTTCCCGGTGGATTCGCATCTAACGACCGTTTGGGGAGTAGGCTATAAGTGGACGGCCAAGAAGGAATATGTATAAGAGAGGCATAAAATTAAGGTGGATAGGGAAGTAGAGTAGAGAAGCTAAAAATGTACGCTTACAGAAAGGCGGATAACGATGTTTCACTATACGAAAGAAGTCTCGGTTTCAATGAAGGAAGCGATCACCAAGTTGGAAGAGTCTTTAAAAAGTGAAAAATTTGGTGTGTTATGGCAGCTGGATCTTAAAGATAAGCTCCATGAAAAAGGCGTAAACCTTGATCAGAGATGTAAGGTGCTTGAGGTATGCAACCCGCATGAAGCGAAAAAAGTACTCGAAGAAGAAAGTCTGGCAGCCTATTTTCTTCCATGCAAAATCGTCGTCTATGAAGAGAACGGCCAAACAAAAATCGGAATGCCGAAACCAACGGCACTTATCGAAATGCTCGAAAATCAAAACCTGAAAGAAATTGCCGCAGATATTGAGAAAAGACTGATTGGCTGTATTGATGCGGTCTAGGAATTTTTTTGCTGAACGGAAGCAGCTGTCTCACAAAGGTCACACCCTTTTTTGAGACAGCTGCTTTTTTATCTATTTACATCAAGAAAATTGAATCATTTAAAGCTATCAAGCATTTCTGCTTAATGGGGAATGCTTTTATCTTTGTATAAAAACTAAAATATTTTTATAAAACGATAAAAAAATAACGAAAAGGAATAATTATTTATTGTAAAACAACAAAACTGTTGTTAGAATTAAATTGAAAATAACTAGGAGAGGTGCTCTTTATGAAACATGGTTCAACATTCGATATAAAATCAGAAAATGACTTAACGGTCTGAGGGGATGAATATGGAAATTATAATCAATGTGGATGTAATGCTGGTGAAAAGGAAAATAAGCGTAACAGAACTTTCAGAAAGGGTTGGAATCACGATGGCTAACCTTTCTATATTGAAAAATGGAAAGGCAAAAGCGCTTAGATTATCAACTTTAGATGCGATTTGTAAGGCGTTAGAGTGCCAGCCCGGAGATATTTTATTGTATCGAAGTGATGAAGATATACAGGGTTCATAAAGTGAGGTGAAAATCATGGGAGCACTAAAACAACTCGTTCGTTTTGGCTGGGAGCAGGCCCTATCATGTTTGTTTCCTGCCGTTATTTTTGCTTCTTTGGCTTTGACGCAAATCATGCCATTTCCCTTCCTGCCAAGGTATGACTGGATGCTCATCATCTGTCTTTTGATGCAGTGGTGGATGGTGCGTTCTGGGCTTGAAACGCGGGATGAATTAAAGGTCATCACATTGTTCCATGTGATTGGGCTTGCTCTCGAACTTTTTAAGGTACATATGGGTTCCTGGTCTTATCCAGAGGAAGGATATTTTAAAATTTTTGGAGTGCCTTTGTATAGCGGTTTTATGTACGCAAGTGTAGCGAGTTATCTGTGTCAAGCGTGGAGAAGGCTAAAGGTTGAACTGGTTAAGTGGCCACCGCTTGTGGCAGTTGTGCCTCTTGCAGCTATGATTTATTTGAATTTTTTCACTCACCATTACTGGATGGATGTCCGCTGGTGGTTATCTGGGATTGTCATTATGGTTTTTTGGCAATCATGGGTCAAATACGAGGTTGGTGGAATTCGTTACCGTATGCCACTTGCACTTTCTTTTGTGCTGATCGGTTTTTTTATCTGGATTGCTGAAAATATCGCAACGTTTTTTGGGGCTTGGGAATACCCAAACCAAACCGATGCATGGAGTCTCGTTCATTTGGGAAAGGTGAGTTCATGGCTCTTATTAGTGATTGTTAGCTTTCTTATCGTAGCGACATTAAAGCAAGTGAAGGGAGAAAGCTCTAATAAAATAAATACAAGTCGACTTTTATAACGATTATGTAAAGAACTGAACATCCTGCGTCCGCAAAGGAAAAAAAGAATCTTCATCCTAGAAAACTTGCACGAGATCGTTCCATAGCTGAATCCAACCAATTATAGGAAATGGGCAGAGTATACGGTTAGTTCAAAGGAAAAGATCGATTTTGCTTTACGCCCTTCATCATTAATGAAAGGTTTTGGGTGTTTGGATAACTAATGAATCAGCATATAGGCCATTAAAGCGGAAAAAGACTGATATTAATACCACATTTTCAGCTTTATAAAATAAAATTAGCAAAAAAAGACTTCAGTGACCCGGTGAGCTTTCTGCATGTACGCAGTCTCCTCTGCCGGTATATGACGTAAGAAGGTCACGAAACGAACTTCTCGCCCTCCGTCACACCTCGGGTTACGCCTGTGACAAATGTTGTAATCATTTAATCCGGCACAGCTCTGCGTTTTCCTTCATCCGAATTACGAGGCCCATGGGGAATTATGGACAATCAAAATATAAAAAAATATTGTAACGAATCCATGCATTTTTGGATATATAGATGATTAAACGTTTTAGATGCTTGCTCAATATATGGAATGGAGGTAAATGGTGAATATAGAAGATGTCTATCAGGAATATGCGAGCTTTGTCTATAAATACTTATTAACCCTGACAAATGATGCTCAATTCTCTGAAGAATTAACGCAAGAGACATTTTATCAAGCGATTAAGTCTATCGATCACTTTCACGATCATGGAAAAGCAAAGTTTTCTACGTGGTTATGTGCTATTGCGAAAAATGTCTGGCTGCAAGAACTAAATCGCGAAAAGAAAAGAAATCAGTTAGCAAATTCACTCAGTGAAGAAGATGCCACAACGTATAACTTAGAAGAAGAGTTTTTTAAGAATGAGGATAAAATTAATTTTTTCAAACAAGCACATAAACTGAGTGAGAAAAAGCGGGAAATTCTTTATCTGAGGTTATTAGGAGATCTATCCTTTAAGGAGATAGGTGCCATTTTTGGAGAATCGGAGACTTGGGCCAGAGTAACATTTTATCGGGCAAAACAAGAACTGCGAAAGGGTGATATAAGCAATGAATCATGATGTTTTTAAAGATTTAGCACCAAATTATATCGAAAAGTTAACAAGTGAAGAAACCAATAAGCAGATGGAAAAGCATATGGAACAATGTGAAGAATGCCGTGAGTATATAAAGGGAATGCAGGAAGACTTGTCAGTAAAACGTACTCGCGAATACAAAAAGGAAAATAGAAACATTGATTATTTAAAAAAGGTACGTTCAAAAAACAGGAAAAAGATTTTTACTATTGCAGGATCACTCGTTTCTCTTTTTCTTATTCTGTCCATTGGTTACTATGTCCTCTTTGTTCACATGTGGATAGCAGATAAAAATAATGTGGACACAAGCATCCAACAAAAAGGAGCAACCGTAACGGTTTCCTTTCAATCCAAACAGGACAATCGATATCTTGTAGCTATGAGACACGAAGAGAAACAGGGTTATATCGATGGGATTATCATTTATGAGAATTGGAATATTTTTAGTGATTCGAAACTCAATCAATTTTCAGAATTAGCAAAGGCTCGTCAAAATGGAGACAGCATCACCTATACTTTCTTGGATGAAAACACTTTATTATTGGACAATGGTGAAAAAAAGAAATTAACAGATGAAGATAAAATACGGATTCAATACAAAGACAGTGCGAAAGAAATACGATTAAAGGATTTATATAACGCTAAGAATAGCCGTTAATGGGAGCTGCATTCACATGACTTTAGAAATCAAAAGTATAACAAAAGGATTTGAAAATACAACGGTATTAAAGGACATTTCCCTCGTGCTTGAACCAGGTGTTTATGGCTTGCTTGGAGCAAACGGCTCAGGGAAAACGACATTCATGCGTATTATTTGCGGCGTAATGAAGGCGGATAAGGGTTCCATTATTTACAATGGTGAAAACACGAATGAGAAGCCCGATTTCTTTCGGGCTGTACTGGGGTTCTTGCCTCAGGACTTTCGATATTACCCTGAATTTACAGGACTCAAATTTTTATTATATATGGCAGCGTTAAAAGAAATAGACAATCAAAAGGCTAAAGAGAAGTGTAATGAATTATTACATTTGGTGGGGTTAGAAGATGTAAAAAATAAAAAAATCAAGAAATACTCAGGTGGTATGAAACAGCGTTTAGGCATTGCACAAGCCATGATAAACGATCCCAAAGTACTGATTTTAGATGAACCCACAGTTGGGTTAGACCCAAAAGAAAGGGTTCGGTTTAGAAACCTAATCAGCTCCTTTTCAAAAGAAAAAATTATTATCCTATCCACTCATATTGTTTCGGATGTTGAATATATTGCGGATGAAATTTTAATGTTGAATCACGGAAAAATTGAAAACAGAGGAAGCGCGACAGAACTTGTGAAAGAAATTGAAGGACAGGTTTGGGAATGTGTTGTGCAGCCAGCCGCTGCCAGAGAAATGAGAACAAAATATGTGGTGAGTAATGAGAAACATGAAGCCGAAGGAATGACTTTACGAATTGTCTCGAAAGAACAGCCGATAGAGAATGCGAAAAAGGTTCAACCTACATTAGAAGATTTGTATTTATATTATATAAGATAGAGAGTGGTAAAATGCTTACGCTTATAAAATTTGAGCTGGATAAATTGGTAAGGAATAAGACTTTTCTTATAACAAGTGTTATTTCGTTGTTGGCTATTGCTGGCATATTCTTGGTGGGTTATTATTATTCACAAGTTTCTTATGTGGAACAAAAAAATGCAGATAAGGGCTATCCAGAATTTTATTCAGAGATTACTAATAAATATGCTGGGGAGTTTAATGATCAAAAAGTCGAAGAGGTTTTAACAGACTATATGGATAGATACCAGAGTCATGTTGATGAAGAGAAAAGACCTTTTGATGTGTTTTCTTACTATATTGGAGATATCTTTTTCCCTAAAGAAGAAGATGTCTATTTAAAAATGAATGAAGCAATGGAAAGTGGAGAAAAAATAACCTTCGATCAACTTGATATCAGAAGTGTGCAGGAGGTTGGATTTGCAAGTTTCGATAAACCTTTAAAGCTTGGCGCTTACAATACGTGGGGGGATTTATTTTCAGTTACGAACAGTATCTTTCTTCTCTCATGCTTGTTAATTATTTTTATTTGTTCCTCTGTTTTTTCTAATGATTCTGCCAGCAATATTAATCAACTGTTACTCTCCACAAAACATGGAAGAGGAAAATTGACGGCGGCAAAGATTATGGCGGCAACAGGGATTTCCATTCCAATATTTGCAGCTATTCAGTTGATTTCATTTCTTTTCTTCTATTACTATCATGGTATTAGTGGATGGGATGCTAGTATTCAAACTAATTTTTCTTTTAAGCTATACGATTTTCCTATGGAAATGAACAACCTGCAAGTTTACCTTTTAGTAATCGGTGTTCAGATGATAGGGGTACTTTTAATAGTAGGTATGACATTGCTCATATCATCTATGACGAAATCTCCATTTATTTCGTTAGCCACTTCTTTAGGAGCTTTTTTCTTACCGTATTTGCTGGGGAAAATATTTCAAACGGGAACAATGGCGAAAATACTGAATCTATTTCCTATACAGCATTATCAGGTGGAAGACATGCTAACAATCATGGAGACAGACTTCGTGTACTTTTTACATGCTTTTATTCCCAATGTTATTTTAACGATTTGTTTTGCGCTAGTTATCAAGATTACAGCTGATTTAATCATTTATTTTAGAATGAAGTATTTGCAAGTAAAGTAAATTTGAAAATTTTTATTAACTTTTGCTCATAATAGAAAGATCGTTGTTTTCTTCCATTGTTCAGGATAAAAGGATAAGAAGTGGATATTAATGATAGTGGCGATCTTTGAAACAAAATCACGATGCTGAAAAAATTTGATTAAAAATTCCTGTGTTACTATGCAGGATTTTTTTTGTCATAACGGTTCATATAAACGGGCATCGGCAGCAGGGAGAGAAGCTGGAATGGAGATCTGCTTTTTTATCACTAATTTAGTATTTATCCTGCCGTATTATTGACAAAGGTAATTTTTAATTATATTATCATTATTGATAATGATAATATAAGGGTGTTAATTGTGAAAAATTCAAAAGCAGATTTATTACTTCATCCCGTTCGTTTTCGCATTGTCCAAGCGATCATAGGCGGGCACCATATTACTGCACAGCAGATTATGGAGCTGTTGCCTGATATCCCACAGGCTACGTTGTATCGGCAGTTAAATAAACTACTTGAGGGAGGGGTTATTGAGGTAGTGAAGGAGCGGCAAGTACGCGGAACAAAAGAAAAGGTATTCGCAATGGCAGAAAATGGAGCTAGCTTATCGGCAAAAGATCTAACGGATTCTAAGAAAGAGGACCATATGCAATATTTCTTGGCTTTTTTAGCTACTATCCAATCTAGCTTTGATCGCTACCTGCAACAAGAGGAATTAGATTTAGAAGCTGATGGAGTCAGCTATCGGCAGATGCCGCTGTTTTTAAGCGATGAAGAATTTTCAGTGTTTATTCAAAAAATGGCTTCAGTCGTCTTGGAATTTGCCAAAAATGCTCCCACTGCTGAACGCCGCCGCCGTACTCTATCTACGATTATCATTCCTGACCCAAAATGATTGGGCTCTAAAAAGGAGAAATGCTATTATGAATAGTCCTGTTCAGAATGAAAAAGAAGAGTCGCCGGATTTCTATCGGAAAGAAGCTCGTCTATTTTACTATTTGATTCCTTTATACCTCGCTGTTCCGCTTTTTATATGGTTTTTCTTTCAAAAACTCGGAGCTGAGTTTATTTGGATAGCATTTGGCCTAGGAGCTCTTGGGTGGATCGTTGCGCTTATGCTGCGGGGACCTATAAGTTTATTTGTAAAAAACCTCCCCCAAAAATCTGTCATGCTTATAGTCGGCTTCTCTTCAGGTCCGCTTGAAGAAGGTATTCGCGCAGCACTTCTTTTGCTTACCGGCACTTCGTTTTCTTGGGCTCTCTCGATTGGGCAAGGATGGGCTGCAATTGAGGTGCTGTATACCATCATAAATGGATTAGTATTAATTAAGATTTTTCAGAAAAATGATGAAAAATCCCTTGAAGTAAAAAGGATATTAGCCTCTCAAGGAACTTCGCGTTTAAGCCCTTTTTGGGGGTTATCAGAACGGCTTTTTGCCAGCTTATTTCATATCGGGGCTACTCTGATAATAGCTTATTCACCGCCATTAACCATCCCCATCCTTTTTGTACACAGCGCCCTTAACTTAGGAGCCGTTTGGATATCACGAAGAAGTATGTTTTTTGCACAATTGTACGTAGCGATTATAGGTGTAATCGTTCTAGTGGTCGGACTTGTGTTATTCCATTAAAAATGGTTTTATATCAAGATTCCAAACACAAAAAAGTTACGTCCTCGTCAGAATTGTCCTGTATCCAGCGGCAAGAGAAAGCCGGCTCTTGCCGCTGGATACAAGCAGGGAAGCTCATGGATGTCGTCCTGAAAAATGTAAGGGGCAGGGAGCTCGCCAACCAATGAAGATGGATATTCAATTCTTGCTATGTGGAATTGGGAACGTAAAAATTATTTTATAAAAGGGGAATAGAAGGGTAGCGATTGCCACCCCTTGGAGTAAAAAAAGAGAGATGGGTATCCATCTCTCTTTTTAAGATAGTAATTAATCGTTTACTTTTCTAGTAATCACAAAAATGACTAATACAACAAAAAACAAAACAACTCCAACAATTCCCGTTACAACTTCATTCTTTGCAGTAAAATTAACCAATGTTAATAAAAAAAGGAAAACACAACCGATGACAGGTAGAGCACTTTTTAATTTTCTCATTTTAAAAAAACCCCTTTTTTGCATTTAAAACCCATAAATTACTATTAAACTGTAATTATATTTAAAATATCAAAAGGAGTTGGAGAAATGAAGGGAATGAAGCATTTTATTTTCTTACTTTCTGCAGTTTTTCTTTTTAGTTCCATTACGGTTCCTACAGTTTCAGCAAAAGAACAAGCACAAAAAATTCCAGGCAGTCCTCTTCGCTTCGATGTTTATACACTTATGAATCTGTGTATAAAACGTTAAAAAATTTGAACAAGAAGGAGATGAGATCATATGAATGAAGATTTATTTTTTTCAAATCATCTAATCAAATTTTTTTATAGCAGATCTTGAATGCAATTTGCAAAATTTTCCTAAAGAAGTGCAGAATCAACTTATTTCTGAAATAAAAAATGACCTATACGAACATGCATTGAGAATATTACAAACAGATCAAGTAAAAGAAAATGATATTCCTCAGACGGTTTTGAATGATTATGTAGCTAGCTTTAGAACCTGTAAACGAGTATAAAACAGAATTAGCTGAAAATCATAAACCCAATCATACGTTGATTAAATATTATACTGTTTTTTCTATAGCTACCTTAGGGGCGCTATCGATACCTATTTTGTTGGGGAGCATCAATATTTCTTCTTCATTACCACTAATTTTATTCTTTATAGGAAGTAATATATGGCTTTTAACCAACAAAAAGATCCTATGGAATGAACAACTACTTAATTACTTTAAAGAAATGATTAATTTTTGCAGGACTATACTAGTAGCAATATCTTTTGGTTTTTTTTCAATACGTATGATAATAAGCAAAACAATTGAAAGCTTTTCTTTGTATTATTTATTGGTCTATATCGTTATTTGTGTGCTATACATACTATTTTTGAAAACGCTCTATAAAACCAAAAAACAAGCTTTTTGGAGAGTATAAAATATTTTGTGTAAATGAAAAATTTCTTCAAAATAGAAGTGCCAACTTAAAAATGTACATTCTTGATTCACTTCTTCGCCTCCCTTTATTTTTTATCATCATGCGGGAAACTGTTCGTTCACTTATTTTAACACCCTGTTTAGTCAGGGTTTTGTCAATTTCTCATGCTGTTTCTGCCGTTTCCTTTTCGGACGCTTTCACCATTTGGAGTAACCGCTTTCTGAATCTCCTTTGGGATTTTGCACATCTTCTCCACTCATTATGGGGGCTATGTTCTTGGTTTTTATTTTAATGCCTCTTCGAATGGCCGACCTCTTACCATACAGACATGCGCCATTGCAGTTGATCTATTTATGATAACAATCTGTGTCTGCTTTTTAGTCTGGCATCAAGCGTTTCTTCCTGTCTGGATCTGCAAGGAAATGGCCCTCCTTATTTTCCTAGTGTTCCTCCTCCTGTTGTATCTGATCCCTCAGTGTACCTATACAAAACCAGATGAATGTCTGCCATTGGCACAATGAAATTTGCTGAAGAAGTCCAATTATATCCGTTCGCTTTATTCATAATAGCTTTTAATAAATACATTTCATCTTTTATATTTTGTTTAATAAAGTTCAAAAAGTGTTTTGTTATATTAAAAAATATGTTAAACTAATGTTGAGAAAAGGAAGGGGTGTTTATGTTTGAATATCGAAAAGGTGCCAAATTGGATTCTGGCTTTGGAAGCTGAAGATATGGAATTCATCAAAAGCTTTGTTTTAAAATCAGGTTCTTTGAAAGAAATGGCAAAGGTTTATGAAGTTTCATACCCAACAGTAAGGCTCAAGTTAGATAGATTAATTGAAAAAATAAAACTTAATGACGCTGCAGATAACGAGGACTTCATTAAGTTTATTAAAAACCTTTCAATTGATGATCGAATAAGCGTAGAAGATGCAAAACTAATTATTGAAAAGTATAAACAACAAAGGAGTGAAAAGTAATGGACTATGGTTTTTATGGGGTTTTTATTGCTGCTGGCGTTTTAGCGGTCCAATTTTTCTTTTCAACTAGGAACAATGTATATTGGGGAGTGATTATGCCAATAGCTTATGTTTTGTTTTTAACATGGATGTTGGCAACAACTCGCATTGATAGCACTCTGGGCTATGTCCTTAGTCTATTATTAGGATTGATTTTTCTCATTGCAGAATGGGTTAGCGGACGAAAATATCTTCAGGAAAAAAGAAAAAAAGAGTTAGATAAAATAAAAATCCGTAATATGAAATAGAGATAAAGATGATTCAATTGAATTTGGAACGAGCTTGTTTTTGATCAATCTTTTTTCAAAGCATGCTTGTTCTATTTTTTTTACAGCCAGTTCTATTAAGAGTCTAAGGCTCACTATGAGAGTGTCCAACTTTTTCAGATCGAGCGACACTTTGTCCATCAATCAAGCCTTGTTCACAATTCCGTGCCCTCATACGATGCTTCTTCAAGTCTTATTCTAGTACCGTAAGCACAAGATGCTATAAGCTCGGAGTTCCCCATTGGACCAGTCCGGTTCAGAACTGGAAGCAATGTGTATAATGAGTCACTAAAAGGGAGGGTAAGAAGCGAAGTTCATTATGTGTTCAAAATTATGTTCGTTTTTATCTCTGGCAGTGAACTATTTATTGAAAACTCTTTCAATTCTAAGTAAAATAAACGTTACAACTATATTATACATAAGGCGGGGGAGTACATCATGACCAGTAAAGTTAACACTGAAAAGTTTATTGACACATCATACAAGCTATATATCGGTGGTCAATGGGTAGAAGGCACGGAAGGCAGAAAAATAGCTAGCTATAATCCTAGTACCGGTGAAAAGCTTGCTGAAGTGATTGATGCAACGCATGCTGATGTCGATGCAGCAGTTGAGGCCGCGACAAAAGCATTTCAATCTTGGAGAACCGTTAGCGTCGAGGAAAAAAGTAGATTGCTTCTTAAAATTGCCGATTTGATCGATGAAAATGCAGATCATTTAGCCATGGTTGAAACATTGGATAATGGTAAGCCGCTAAGAGAATCACGCGGTGCGGATGTTCCGTTAAGTGCAGACCATTTTCGCTATTTCGCGGGTGTTATTCGATCTGAAGAAGGAACGGCTAAGGAATTAGATGATTATAATTTAACCTTAACGCTAAAAGAACCCATCGGTGTTGTAGGTCAAATTATTCCATGGAACTTCCCGTTATTAATGGCTGCTTGGAAAATCGCTCCTGCCATTGCAGCAGGGAATACCGTTGTGATTCATCCGTCTTCAACGACCTCACTTAGCCTGTTGGAGCTAGCGAAATTGCTTGACCAAGTATTGCCTCCAGGCGTTGTCAACGTCGTTACTGGCAGAGGATCGGATTCAGGGGATTATATGCTCCACCATGAAGGTATCCGCAAATTAGCCTTTACAGGATCAACAGGAGTTGGTTATACAGTAGCCAAAGCAGCGGCTGACCGTTTAGTGCCAGCTACATTAGAGCTAGGCGGAAAATCTGCAAACATCTTCTTTGATGATGCACCGTGGGAAAGAGCCATTGAAGGGGCACAACTAGGTATCTTATTTAACCAAGGACAAGTATGCAGCGCAGGATCCCGCATTTTTGTCCAAGAAGGCATCTATGATCAATTTGTTAGCGAATTAAAAGAAGCTTTCGAAAATATTAAGGTCGGCCTTCCTTGGGAAGAAGGCGTGCAAATGGGAGCACAAATCAATAAGAAACAGCTCGATAAAATCTTACAATATGTTGAGATTGGTCAAAAAGAAGGCGCGAAATTAATAACAGGCGGTTATCAAATCAAAGAAAATGGCTTGGAAAACGGCGTCTTTATGGCGCCGACTATTCTTGCGGATGCTTCCAATAATATGCGTATCGCACAAGAAGAGATCTTTGGACCGGTCGCCACTATTATTAAATTTAAAACAGAAGAAGAAGTCATTCGTTTAGCCAATGAATCTGAATATGGCCTTGGCGGCGGGGTATGGACAAGAGACTTGAATACGGCTCTTCGCGTATCCCGTAAAATAGAGACAGGCCGCATGTGGGTGAACCAATATACCAACTTCTCAGCTGGTGCGCCATTTGGCGGCTACAAAAAATCGGGAATTGGTCGTGAAACCTATAAGAGTGTGCTTGACGCCTACACTCAAACCAAAAATATTTTCATCAATATGAAAGAAGAGAAAGAAGGACTCTATTAATCTCATGAAAAGTGGTGCCGCATAAGCCTCTTTGCTTATGCGGCACCGCTTTTTTATTCCGCATGCAAGATGCCGCAAGACTCCCGCACTTTAAGAATGGGAAAGAGAACCGAAATATCCGATTTGATCAGGCCTGCACGATGCAGGTTCAAAGACGCTGCGATGGCAGCCTTCGTTTTTCTTTTCAGCAGCGCGGGATGAAAGAGAACCTCGCTGTTTGAAGAATCATTTTATGATGGAAATGGTTTGCTTACGCATACCTGCACGTTCTTTTTTGAAAAGTTATGTACCGATCATCTGCTAAGGACTTCACTTGTTTCTGTTAGTCGTCTTTTCTCTAAGATTTTATCAAAATAAGCTGTGTACTCGGAATCTCCGCTATAAGAAATCATCAAATACTCGGTTGCGCGAGTCATCCCTATATACATAAGAGCTGCTTCTCTATCTTTATCTTCTTCTAAAGCAAACGGTGTATTATCTGCATTGACAATAAAAACCGCTTGGAAGTCCAGCCCTTTGCTGCTGTCAAAAGTAAATATTTTCACAGAACCGTCGTCTTTCCTGTAGATACGCTTGGCTTCCTGGCTTTCTGTAACCCATGTATAAGGGATTTGATGGTGTTCCAAAGACTTTTTCAAAGTATTCACAATATCTAGTTTATTAGTTCGTTTCACACGGTATAGAATAAGCATTTCTTCATAAGGGACCTTCTTTTCCTTATGGAGCTTGTTCATTGTCTTAGCTACTATATTTGCTTCTTCATGCCAACTATTAGCGCGAAGAAGGACGGGTTCAGGTCCCTTTCTTCGAGTGCTTTGCGGGGGAATGATTTCTTGTCCTTCCACTGTTCCGGTGACAACCTTTTGTGAAGCTGCATGAGTTTGGTAAAAATCCCAGGCGAACTGGATAATCTGCGATGTGTTACGGTAGTTGATTTGCAAAATTTTGGACCGTCCTCTGAAATCCAGCCCAGTATTTTGCAAGTAATTTCGTCCTCGCTGATAGATCGTTTGGGCACGGTCTTCCACTAACAGCATAGAGTAGGTGTCTTGATTCAGCAAGAGGCTCACTAACCTTAACCAATTTGATTTAAAATCCTGCCCTTCATCAATTAAAACCGCATCATATTGCGGAAGAATGGCCTCGTGATTCTCTAATTTCTTGATTATCGCAGGAATTTGAGATTCTGAAATCCCCAGATCTTTTTTCAGCCACTCATGAAAGTTTCTGACAGTAATGCCCTGCATCCGATCGCTGTTTTCTAAGATTGCAGCGGCTTCAAATAAATCCGCTGGTTCTTCCATTTTCGCACGCACCATCGATTCAATCGAGCGTGATAGAGAAATATTATAACAAAGAATGAGTATGTTCCAATCGGGATGCTGCTGCTTAATTAATCGAGCCCGACTTGCTAGAATCAATGTTTTTCCGCTGCCGGCTACTCCTCGGATCAAGCGGTTTTTATCGCCTAGCTGCTTCGCTAGCTTTTCCTGATGCAAATCCATTGTTTCTAAACTATGTAGAGAGAGCAACAGCTGGTCGCGATAGGGAGCGGCTTGTTTAAATTCGCGGCTAATTCGCACTTCCGGAAAAAGATAGTAGCGAATAGCATTTATTTCCTCGTTAGATAAAGGCTCCTTTAAACGAAAAGGAATGGTAAACATATTCATAAGTTTTTCGATTAAGTGTTCCTCTGAGAAATGATCATGATCAGGATCAATCTCCTCACGTGTTAACAAAAAGGTGGGATCAATCACTTCATAGAGGTCCGTTTTCACACATTGCTTCTGATTCAAGCGTGTAAAAACTGTTCCAAAACCGCACGGGAATTTCAGCTTCCCTTGATATTTCCCCTCTTGATGGGTGAGGTTGATGTCCTTTCTAAGCAAACCCTGAATCAGAAACATATAATCTCTCGCTTGTTTTAAAGGGGACTTTACGGTTACGAGTCCGTCACTTTTACTGTTGATGATCCATTCATCTTGAGTAAGGCGGTGAAGAGTGTTAAGGGTATAATCCTTAACCTCTAAAACGAGCAAGCCTAAATCCGGTCCAATAACTAAAAAATCCGGCCTCCTCCCGTTAATTTCGGGCTCATAATAAACGATATAATCATCATCCAAGTATTCTTTTAACGTGTGAAAAAGGATACGCTCTCCTGCAGTGGCTGAACTTCGAATGGATTCTGGCACTGTAATGGCCACATGGCTCTCCCCCTTTTATTAAATGTATAGGTATTATTTACTATAATATCATTTAATGGATAAATTGGGAATAGATTCATGGGCGGATTGCGTAGGCTTCCGGCTGAAGAGAGATTCTCTGTTCAGCGCATGATGACGGGATACATGATGATAGGTGTGCTGATGAACCCGAAATTAGACGGGATTTCCCTGTTGATAGTTCTTTAGTCATCAAGCAATAAAGCCGTTGCAGCCTGTGACAAAATTTATTTTGGCTACATTTAATTTTTCACTCTTTAATCCGAGGTTTAGCAGGATTACAGTTTGGGGGATCAAGGTTTGCCGCTTCACTTAACTTCATGAGATAATAACATTCTTCACGTAGCATATGATCTGCCATTAAGGGGGCAAATGTTCCTAATGCTTGATTACTTAGCTCCAGCTCTTCTAATTCATGCAAAAAATTTTGAAATAACTTTATTTCTAGCTGTGTGTCTGAGTTGAACTTAATCAAAGCTGGAAACGCCGTTAGATTCGTTCTTAAATAACCTGCCATTTCTACGGCTTTTAAGTAAAACTCTTCAAAATGCTTCGTAAATGAATCACTTTTCTCCCTTAATCGTCTCTCCACATTGTCTAAATTTGAGGAAATCGCATCTGCATGACCAGCAGCATCTAATAGCCATACAAGATGATGATGCAATTCATGAAGGACAGGGGGAGTTTGCCCTGCTTTCACATGTTTTAGAATCCGCAGATATTCTTCTAATTCATTTACCATGTGATTTATAAAGGTAGGCGGAAGATGAATTTTGATTTTGCCGATAAGGTGTTTTCTTAATAATTCTAATTTAAATTCCCGAAGCTTTATGACCTCAACCTCGGCTTTTGCCGTTAATGGCATAGGGTCATTGGATTTGGCATGATCCAGAAGTGTATCAAATATACGGATAAACATGGAGGCTTTTTCAATTTCCTCTTTTTGAACGGGTGCTAAAGCTTCATAAATAAACCTGGAATGATCCCCTAAGATTTGAAGCCAAAAACAATGTTCAAATCGGGCTGTCTTCACAAAAACATCATTCATACAGATCCCCCCTTGTTCACGATATCTATACAATTCTGATACTTATTCCGTTAATAGAGTAAAGATTCATAAATTATGTTTCATACATGTTGAGTGAGAGAAGTTCTTCTCTGAAGGCCAAAATTCTAATGCTGAAATAAGATCAGCTGGTCCCGCTACCGAAAAGAAAACGAGCGGGTTAAAAAGCCAGAAAGGAAAGGAGGAAGGCTGTCTATCCCGCTTTGTTCGGGCCTGCACGATGCAGATGACAAAGGTGTTGAAAAATCCCCATTGTTTGAAGGTTTACTGTATAAAACGAATGAAGCAGCACATAGGCAATAATGAACGAAACCCCGAATGACAGACACGTACACAAAGTGAATCTGTTCGGGGTTCCGTTCATTTTGAATAATTTATTTGCTGAACTTCGAATCGAACAGCAGGAGAAGACTGCTAACCTTGCAATGTGGAAGGAATCAGATGCCTTTTGTCATTGCAAGGTTAGAAGATTGGGAAACGATCCATAATTTCTTGCGGTACCGCCTCCGCTGGGCGGAGTTTGCCAGCTTTTATGAACCGTTCCGTTCACTATTAAATCGATTAACCTAGTTTGAATAACTATGTGCTCTCTTAGTATAGGATGTCTTCAAAGATTCGCAGGAAATGATGCCCGCTCACTCATCATAGCTTTTAAAAACTCAGGCAGGGTAAAAACGGCTCTCCATTTTACTTATGTTGGCTGGCAAGAGCGGTCGCTTCTTGTAATCCCGGTTTCCCATTTTCAACGATAAAACTGGCTCGTGTTTTGATCGGTGCTCCCGGTTTGGTGATATAAGGGAGCACAAGATGATCCGTTTGCCACTGCTCCGGCGTGACGCGGCACCGCACGTAGCCGCGCTGGCCGTTGTAGAATTTGACGTGTTCATTTCCCAGCCAAGTGGGAGCCCAATCGTCCTTTTCTGCCCCGTCTTTTCCTGAGCTAATCGATGTGGTGACAAATTCCGTACCAATATTAGGCGAGTTCGGATTGGTGAAGTCCTCTTTAAGATTAATCGCTGCATGGCGGTGAATATCGCCGGAGAGGACAATCGGATTTTGAATATTATATTCTTTGAAGGCCGAGAAAATCCGTTCGCGATTGGCTGCAAATCCATCCCAACTGTCCATACTATAGGTTTCTCCAGCTCCCGTGTCACGATCGATTTGTGCCATCACAACCTGCTGGGCTAGGACATTCCATGTTGCTGTTGATTGAGATAAGTTATTCAGCAGCCATTGCTCTTGCTCTTTCCCCAGAATTGTCCGTTTCGGATCCAGACGTATCTTGGCTTCTGGCCCACTTACAAACACTTTCTCGTAATCATCCCGATACTGGCGTGTATCCAGTACATTGAATTCTGCGAGATTCCCGAAGGTAAGCTTGCGATACATCAGCATGTTAGGTCCGTTGGGAATGGCGGTGCTCCGCAGCGGAAGATTCTCATAATGAGCTTGGTAGGCGGCGGCCCGCTGTTTGAGGAAATTCTCATTCCCATATTGTGAGTTTTCATCGGCATAGTTATTCTCTACCTCATGGTCATCCCATGTGACGATCCAAGGGAAGGCAGCATGGGCAGCCTGGAGATCGGGATCTGTCTTGAAAAGGGAATATCTGAGACGGTACTGATCAAGGTTGACGACTTTGGCGTTGTGTGCACTTGAAAGCTTGACCGGGCGGATTAAGTTAGAAGAGTTAATCGCATACTCATAAATATAATCCCCCGTGAAGAAAACAAAATCTAATTCTTCTTCTGTCATGTGCTGATACGCTGTGAAGTAGCCTTCATACCACGCTTGACAGGATGCAGAAGCAAAGGATAGAGAAGAAATGGAAGAATGCGGTGCCGGAGCTGTTTTGGTTCTTCCAATCGGGCTGATTTCCGATGCTACCTTAAAGCGATAATAGTAATAACGCTGCGGTTCCAGCCCGTCCACTTCTACATGAACCGAATGGGCCAGTTCAGGCAGAGCGAGAGCAGTTCCGCGCTTGACTATTTTTCGGAAATTTGGATCTTTGGCCACTTCCCATTTAACGGGTACCTTGCGGTTAGGCATTCCTCCTAAGCCATCCTCGGCAAGCGGTTCCGGTGCCAGTCTTGTCCAAAGCACAACCCCATTTGGGAGAGGATCACCCGAAGCTACCCCTAATTTAAACGGGGCATCTTTAAAGGCAGGAGTCTTCTCATTAGCTAGCACATAATCAGCAGGCAGGAGTCCGATGGCGATTAAAGACGCAAGCGAAGCGCCAGTGGTTTTTAAAAAACGGCGTCGATCCAGGTTTGGGTGATCTAGGAAATTTTGGCTCATATGTATTTCTCCTTTTCTTTCATTGTTTTGTTGAGTAAAGTTTTGGTTCAGATCGCATTGCATTTCTCTGTACACTTCATTGTTCTTTCTGTTATTTATTCCTCCTTCATCCATTTTTGAATTCTCTACTAATATCATATAGAGACTTAATGAAATTAATATATGTACATTTTTAATATTTTTTAAAGATAATGTAAATTTAGTAAAATTTCTTCTCTCTCATCGTGAGGAAGAGTGGAGCTCAAAAAGGGTTTTCTAAAACAGCGCAGATTGGGAAGCTTTCTTTTTTGGATGATTGTAAAGGAGCGGTCATTGTGACGGGAGAAGCTATGATCTAGTATGAAAAAGGCAAAAGAAAATATAGCGGCTCTTTTTCACCAGCATTAGTGAGGATATTCGGCAAGCGGCCGCGATTTCGCAAGATACATCAAAAAAAGAAGGGAAGACCTTGATATTCTATAAGTGAAGGGGGGAGGCTTTCGTTGTATAACCATGAAACTATGATTAAAAAAATTATTTTGTTTGTGGAGGAAAACTTACATGAACCACTTACTTTGGAAAAAGTTGCCGCACAATCAAACTTTTCAAAATATCATTTTCATCGAATATTCCAATCCTCAGTTGGCATGACGGTAACGGAATACATTCGATTAAGAAGATTGTCCAATGCTTCTTCCGCCTTGCTTTACTCAAATGAACGAATTCTTGATATAGCTTTATATTATCAGTTTGAATCACAAGAATCATTTACAAGAGCATTTAAAGAGGTTTACAAGCTGCCGCCTGGCAAGTATCGCCGAGTGATGTCAGATGTGATTAAGAAAAAGGAGGATACAAATATGGAGACAAAAGTGAATGGGTGGTTTTTGAGTGGGTCCAATCCATTTAATTATGAAATGGGAATTGACCATGAAATTGTTCATCAGGGGAAAGCATCAGGTTATTTAAAATCGAAAACAGTGTTAGATTCAACTGAATTCGCTACTATGATGCAAACATTTAAGGCAAACCGGTTTGTTGGAAAGCGCATTAGACTTTCTTGTTTCATCCGTACAAAAGACGTAGATGCATACGCCGGGATGTGGATGCGAGTAGATGACACAAGGGGAGATGTTCTTCAATTTGACAATATGAGTAATCGCCCTATTAAAGGAACAACAAACTGGAACCGTTATTCTATTATTTTAGATGTGCCAGCCCAAAGTGCTGTTATTTCGTTTGGGATCATTCTGTCTGGACAAGGAACTGTATGGGCAGATCAATTTTCTTTTGAAGAAGTGAATGATAGTATTCCAACAACTAATTTAGAAGTGCAAGGTGAACTGCGGGACGAGCCGGTAAATTTATCGTTTGAGGAAGGTATATGATCAAGGAAGGGCGATAGCATGGCTAATTCAGGAAAACAAGCTATAGGGGTTATATTAAGTGTAATAGTTATAGTCGTAATTATGTCCATAAAGTTTATGGGGATTAACGCACTGATTGATCTCTTGAAATTTTGGTGAAAAAAGTATTTTATCTCCGTATTAAAAGGTACAAAGTGAACTGCTCACTCCTTCAAATTTTCGTTAGAAAATTTGAAGGGGGAGCTTCTCGTTTCCACGAACATGGATTATGAGTAAGTCTTATGTGTTCTCCGCAAGCATAAATTCGGGGGATCCCGCCCCTACTGATACGAAATGTTTTCGCTACCTGGGATATTTTACGCATGCGGGGGGGCTTGGTTTTCATTCTCATTTCCGCATACAGTCTCCTACATCCAGTTACCAAAGAACATTTGTTTTTGTTATGATATATTCGTTTGAATTGTTCAACAACTTTGGCTTACGTCAGCCGAAATTCATCTTTCAACTGCTCATTGGACTTCGCCCTGCACATTCCTTGAGGATGGGAGACTTCTTTCGAAAATCCGTTAAATGAATAAAATTATATATAGAGGTAAATCTTTTTTTCTTCATCAAGAATATAAATTTTGGGCTTGCCTGTACAGCATGGCTTTGTTTATACTTTGAACATCAAAAAAATTTGATGAAAGGGTAAGGGAGGAGAACGGTCATGTTCAACCGGTTTAAAGAATATGAGAGAAAGTTTAAAGCTTTGGCTGATCAGAAGCGTTTAGAAATCATGTATGAGCTTTGCCAGAGAGGAAAAACATGCGTATGTGATTTGACAGAGGTAGTGGACATGCCTCAATCGAAGCTTTCCTATCACTTAAAGATCTTATTGGATGCAGGATTAATTATTAAAGAAACAAAAGGTACTTGGAGCTATTATGACTTGAACGATAAGGAAGTCAACGATTTATTATCGGAGGAATTATGCTGCGTTTTTCGAAAAACAGGTAAAGGAAGTTGCTGCTAGTGAATGGTCCTTTATATCAACTTTTTTGATTTAGTCCGTATGTACGATGCAGCTAGACTACTCCTTCTAGGATGGAGAGAAGAACCAAAAGTTTAAGCGGAAGATCACGGCACCTGCATGCTTAATTTGTTCGGGTCTGCCCGGTGCAGGTGACAAAGGCGCAGTCTTTGTTCTTCTTTTATCAGCGAGGATGAAGGAAAACTCCCATGGAAAGGATTGAAGCATCACTTTATCATAAACCAGAAGGAATCATGGAGGGGAAGAGATGCATGCAGGCATGAATGTGACCAAATTAGAGAAGCTCTTTGCATCTAATCAAAATTTGTTCAGTGTTTTTCAGATAAAGTGAAATCCAAAAAATAGAAGATACAGCCTGCTGCACAACATTAAAAGAAGAAAAATTTTTTTGGCTGCTAAGAGACCAAGAACACCCTTTAGTTGAGAGCTTGTGCCAGGCTTTATACGAAAAGAACTAGAAGAGCGGGGGTTATGCATCTTTCGCAGCTGATGGAGGTTAAATAGTGTCAACAGCAATAGCGGCATCCATTATATTCTTAGGAACACTTATTTTAGTTATTTGGCAGCCCAAAGGTTTGAACATTGGCTGGTCCGCCTGCGGCGGAGCGCTTCTCGCCCTTTTAGCAGGCGTCGTCGGAATTAGTGATGTTTTAGAGGTTATAGACATTACATGGAATGCAACCTTATCGTTTGTTGCAATTATCCTAATCTCCTTAATATTAGATGAAATTGGATTATTTGAATGGGCGGCTCTGCATATGGCCAGGGCAGCAAAGGGGCATGGAATTAGAATGTTTGTCTTTGTCAGTATTTTAGGAGCCATCGTTGCGGCCTTATTTGCAAATGATGGGGCAGCTCTTATTTTGACCCCTATCGTGCTCGCTATGGTGCGCCATTTACATTTCAAAGAAAAAATGATCTTTCCCTTTATTATGGCGAGTGGATTTATTGCAGATACGACTTCTTTACCTTTCGTAGTAAGTAACTTAGTGAACATTGTATCGGCTGATTTCTTTCAGATTGGTTTTATTGAATATGCTTTAAGAATGATCATTCCGAATCTGTTTTCAATGATAGCGACGATTACGATATTATGGATTTATTTTAGAAGCAGCATTCCGAAAACATACGATTTGTCTAAGTTGAAAAAGCCTGCTGAGGCTATTAAAGATTCAAAAATGTTTCATCTTTCCTGGTATATTCTCGGGTTGCTCCTAGTTGGTTATTTTGCTAGTGAATTTGTTCAGCTTCCGGTTTCTATTGTTGCAGGAATGATCGCGATTTTCTTCATATTCATGGCAAAAAGAAGCCATGCGGTCAATACGAAATCCGTTATACAAGGGGCACCATGGAATGTTGTGTTTTTCTCGATTGGAATGTATGTAGTGGTCTATGGTTTGGGAAATGCATGGTTAACCCATTCGTTAGCGCGTTTCATTGAAGTGACAGCCGGGCAAAGTGAATTCGCGGCAGCAATGGGAATGGGGTACATTGCCGCTTTCTTATCTTCCGTGATGAATAATATGCCGACGGTTATGATCAATGCGTTGGCGATTGCGGAAACGAATACTTCGGGTACAATTCGGGAAGCGCTTATTTATGCCAATGTTATTGGGTCCGACTTAGGACCCAAAATTACCCCAATCGGCTCACTAGCCACTTTAGTATGGCTTCATGTTTTATCTCAAAAAGGAGTAAAAATTTCATGGGGAACCTATTTTAAAACAGGGATTGTTTTAACCATTCCCATCCTATTTATCACATTGCTGGGTCTATATGTATCCTTATTACTTTATTAAAGGGAGAAATGCGCCATGTCTAAAAAAACTATCTACTTCTTATGTACGGGAAACTCCTGCAGAAGCCAAATGGCAGAAGGCTGGGCGAAGAAATATTTAAGTGATGAGTGGGAGGTCTTCAGCGCGGGAATAGAAGCTCACGGATTAAATCCTCATGCAGTAAAGGCCATGCGGGAAGCTGGCGTTGATATTTCGAGTCAAACATCGGATCGTATTGATCCTGAGATTTTAAATACGGCTGATCTGGTGGTTACATTATGCGGAGATGCTGCGGACAAATGCCCGGTTACGCCGCCTAATGTTAAACGGGAACATTGGGGGTTTGATGATCCGGCTGCAAAAGAATGGTCTGAATTTCAGCGCGTTCGTGACGAAATTGGTGAACGGATAAAGCAATTTAGTGAAACAGGAAAATAATGTGAAGGATTCACGAACGATAATGGCAAAGATTCTTCCGCCCTCCGTTCTTTCATTGAGAAAGGATCACAAGTGATCAACCATTTTACAGGGTTTAGCCGTTAGTTCCTTCTTTGGCTGGACCGGCTTGTGAAGCAGCCTCAAAGGATAGACAAAGCAGCTGTCTTGTTCAATTCGAGGCAGCTGCTTTGTCATTAACGTAAAGCTTCTTTCATGAAATTTTCCATTTCCAATCCTAATGCGTTCAGCTGCTCGATAATTTCACTGAATTCCTGCACGAGTGTAGCTTGTTCATTGGAGGCGCTTTGGATTTGGAACATACTTTCTTTTAAATTCTCTAAATTCTCTTTGACGCTTTGAAGAGAGCCTTCGATTTCATCCGTTGCCTTAGAGGTCTGCATGGATAGTTTACGCACTTCTTGAGCAACGATTGTAAAGCCGGCGCCATGCTGTCCTGCGCGCGCCGCTTCAATCGAAGCGTTGAGCCCGAGCAAATTTGTCTGGCGGGAGATATCTTTAATCAGGTCTGTAATGCCATTTGTCCGGTCTGAATCCTGCAGCGCATGAGCTGTTTGTTCATTGATTTCATCACTGGTAGCGGCCAGTTCTTCGGAGTGCGACGCCACCGTATGGACTTTATCTTGCAAATTATTCGTAATGGAATTGATCGTTTCCATATACTCTTTAAGCTTTTCCTGACGATCGACGGGCAGTCCGAAAGCTAACGCGCCAACGATCTTGCCATCTTCATAAACGGGATAAGCATAGGCGGAGATAGGGATACCGTATAAATCCTTCGGTATATAAAGATTTGTTTCTTTCCCCTGCAGAGCGCCATTCACGTTTTCGTCTCCGGGGTTGCATGGGTCTCCAGGCTTATATTGGCTATCTACTCGTTCACCTGGCAAATAGCTCAAAACCGTTCTGTTTTCTTTTTCAACAACTGCCACAATAGCCTGCCTTCTTAATGCTTTGTGTATATAGGGAGTGGCTATGGTTAAAGCTTCCAAGGTGTTCATCTTAAACGCTCCTTTTAAAAAATAAAATGGTTAAATATGATTATATTTCCAATTATAAAGTTAAAAAGAAACTTTTTACAAACAAAATATCAAAATTTATACGCCATTAGTCTTATTTGTGATCAGAATGTGTCCGTTTTTCTGGGAAAATGACGGGTGATAGAGCGGTAAATACGGGAGGATTCTTTTGGTAATTTAACTTCTGCGGTAAATTTAGCCATAGAAAAACTGCACCTATAATGGCAGAGGTTGTCCAACAATTGTAGGTGCAGTACACGCTGGAAAATCAGCATTCTTGAGTTTTCAGTTTGGCTCATTTTGCTCACAAAGGACTCATTAGAAAGTTCGAATTTTTTTTAGTTTACTCAGCAGATGTTCAGCGCTATTTTATCCCGCTGTAAGAGAGCCCCTTCAACAAGTAAGTGGGGATCACAAAGTCTAAGCGGGAAGGCTCATTTTATTCTGCTTTTTCAAGAAAAGGATCGAAATAATCAAATTCTCTGACGCCGTTGGGAATGATGCGGCTGATTCTCGTTAGTTCTTTTACGATTTCTCTTGCTTTTTCACCGAAGACCGGCAACGGCTGATAGTTATTTTCGGCTTCGCTCCCATTAGAGTTTTCGAGCACGGGAGCAATTCGCAGTCCTTTCATGACGACTGCACCGCCTTCTTTGGCAAATTTGAGGCGAAAGATAGCCGTTTGCCGTGATTTTAACGTCGGATCTGCCCCAAACGCATAGTCTCCCATGCTATAGACGATGTATTTTCCTTTGTACTTTTCCACGCTTTGTAAACGATGAGGATGATGGCCGATAATAATATCGGCTCCGGCATCTAACGCGGCGCGTCCGAATTTCGTTTGATAGAAAGCCGGCGTTTCCATATATTCGATTCCCCAATGCATATTGACGATGACTAAATTATCTTTTCTTTTATACTTCTTCACATCGCGGACAATATTTTTAAGATAGGAATCATCGGACTTTCTGTATCGGTAATCATAGCCGAGGAAGACCGTTTCAATGTCATTGATTTGCTCAATAAGCGGCATGCCTTCATTAAAGACAGCCACATCCTGTTTTTTAAAAGCCTTCAGCGTATCGCGGTACCCTGCTTCAAAATAATCCATTGTGTGGTTGTTGGCCAAATTAGCTGCTTCTATCCCGCTTGCCGGCAAAAAAGCTGCGTATTTGGGATGGCTTTTAATTCTCCACAATTTGTCTTGGGCCTTGGTCTTTGTGGTGAAGGCACTTTCTGCGTTAATGACGGTATAATCATCCGAACGAAACCATGGAAGGCTGTTCTTATAAACATATTGATTATCTCCCTTATTCTTTTCAAACACATAATCGAACTGTAAATGCTTAGGCGCCTCAGGATAAGTGCCGAATGAATTATCGCCTACCATGCTGAGCGTGATTTCACCGGGTTTCTTTTGGCCCCGTTCATAATTAGCCGCCGCTGCATAAAACCAAACGTAGGGATCAATCTCTTTCAGGCGCAGCGAAGGCTCTGCTTTTTTTAATTTGGCTAGAGCAGACAGGTAGCTCGGATATACTCGGCCGAACGCTTTTTCGTCTGTATTTCTCTCCCGGTAGGAGTCAACTGCTTGTAAAGAGGAGTGTAACTTATTTATATATTGCCCTTTGGCATCCTCCTTCACTTTGTATTGATGGATTTGGGACATAAGATGGTTCATTTTTTTTTCTGATTCCGCAGACCCGCCTGAAGAAGCTACTAGCTTTAAAGTTTCATGGGCTTGTTTGGATAATTTCTCAACAGCTTTTTTTGTGAGAATTGAATTTTCCCTTTGAGTATCCGGTTTCGTTTCCCCTTTTTCTGTCATCCAAAAAATGACGGCACTTGCTCCGAGCAAACAGGCTGCTATTGCCAGCCATCCGCGCTTTCGCAGTTTCTTTTTCATCGTTTTCCTTCCTTTTCCCTCATGGCTGAGCAAACGAGACGCCCATCCACTATCCTATTTCTTTTGAAAGCGTTCATTGCATAGTCCTATTTTACCGCATACCTATTGCTTGTGTATAATTTTTCACAAAAATACAATAAAAAGGTTACATTCTAATTAAATGGATGTGAGCCCAATCGTTTTCAAAAGGTGCTAAAGCTCCTTTGCCTTCTTGAATATGTGAATAAGAATGGCAGTCTAGCTGCTGCAATAAAGTTTACTGCTGAGCTCTTTCGTTTTGTAAGAGTGTATCTTTATTTGGGATGTGTCGATATCCATTTAATAGGAGTTTGAAAAATCGGTCTTTTCCATTGTGTGATCACGTCAAAATCATACGTGCAAAAGATCAATTTCGTCGGGCTATACGGATTCCTCCGATGATGATGCTGGCTAGGATCAATATCAAGGAGCGTGCCAAGGCATAACGCTTCCTTTAAGTTTGTATGGGGATTACAGATTTTCCGAACGAGAAAGCCCACACAGGTCGCAGACCGTCTTTAGACGTGGGAGTCTCAAACGCCATTCGTAAGAGAGTGCGGGGTTCCGGCTCGTGCCTGAGAAAATGACCGCCTTGCCGAGAACGGATCAATTGACACCGACAGAGAAGAACGCGCTCAATCAAAGCGCACTGAAGAAGACAAATAAAGAAATAGGCAGGGGATTAGCGATGAGCCATTGTACAGTAAAGTTTCATATAGCGACCATTAAACGGAAGCTTGTTTATTAAGACGAGGGTCGGAGCAGCAGCTAAAGGCTGCGTGCTGAGGCTGCTTGAATGGTTATGCGACTGAGGCAGAAGAGGAGAGGGATCTGTCCCCTGATACCGAAGAGTGAAGCAGCTCCTTATTTAATTGGCAAATATAGACGACAGGCTGACGGTTATTTCTGTGAGAATATGTGCATAGGGTCTTCCAGCGATCGCCTGTTGTTGCAAAGTGCTGCACAGGCGGTTTTGAGAGGACGGGCAGCATGATGTCTCTGCTGTTTTTCCGCAGCCGTTTGCATCGCCCAAGCTTTAAAGGTTCCGGGGATGAGGGGGATCCAGAAAGAAATCTGTGTCACACAAGCTGTCTTTATGGAGGAGTGCAGGGAATAATCTTATATCCCTTGCCCTTTTTCCAAGGCCAAAAGCCGCTTTTTCATATCAAGCCCGCCCCGGAAACCAGTTAATGTGCCATTTTTTCCAATGACCCGGTGGCAGGGAATGATAATGAAGATTGGGTTCGCCCCAACGGCTGCTCCGACAGCGCGGGCTGCATTCGGTTTTCCGATCGACTTTGCAATGTCTGAATAAGTGACTGTTTGCCCAAAAGGGATGTGCCGCAGCGCTTGCCAGACCTTTTGCTGAAATGGTGTGCCGCATAGATCGACCTTCGATACAAACTCCTGCCGGTTGTTTTCCCAATATTCACATAGCTCGGCCGCATATGGTTCCAGTATCTTTTTGTTTTCTTTCATCTCTTCGCGCGGACATTGTTTCTGAAGAAAGGCAGCCATTTCATTTACCGCTAAATGATGCGGGCTCGCGTAGCACAACCCTTTCTCAGTCGCAGCGAGACGGAATCTCCAGTTTTTGTGATGAAACTCTGTCCAATAGATTGTCACTGTTTATCCCCCTCCTAATCTTTTCAGTTTCTCCCTGGACGCCATTCGAAATTGTTTAGGTGTTAGCCCTGTTTGCTGTTTAAACAAGGTAATGAAATAAGAAGTATTGAGCCATCCCACTTTGACACCGATGTCGGCAACGGATTGATCGGTGTCAATCAACTCCCGTTTGGCGTTTTCCGTCCGCACGCGCTGTATATATTCTATCGGCGATACCTTCATGATTCTTTTGAAAGTCTTTTGCAAATGGTGAGGGCTGCCGTGGAAATGGCCGGCTAATACAGTTAAGGTCAATGGCTCGTGGTAATGCTCATGAATATATTCTTTTATTTGGATTACCCGTTCTTCATCTGGCATACGTAAGCTGCACGGATTACATCGTTTGCAGGGACGAAATCCTTCCTCCAGCGCATGCCGGGCATCTTGGAAAATACGAACGTGCTCTTTGTTAGGATTGCGGGATTTACAAGAAGGGCGGCAGAAAATGCCAGTCGAACAAACGCCATACAGAAAAACATGATCGTAAGAAGCGTCATTCGTTGTAATAGCTTGCCATTGCTGCTCTGTGACCAAACCAATCATCGACTCACCTCTTTCCTTGATCTCCATTATAACCGCTTTATTTCTGTACCTGAATGGTTTCGGCACATCATCGCAAGATATCGAAACTTTTGCTGTCTCTATGCTGCACCTATAGAAAAAGAGAAATCGTTATGGCATATTCGTGATTGACACGTCTCCGCGATGGAGGAGTTTAGATTTTATGAAATTATTCTCCATTTAGCGCGGTGAATGAGTGCGCACTTCAAGTAACGGCGGACGGAGATGTTATTAACGAAGAGCAGTGTTGCCGTTTTACAGAATAGGCATCCCTATTTTTTGAAGCTGCTTGCTGGGCAATGATCGGTCAGCAAATACATAGGCCCATTGCCTGCATGCTGAAGGGGGAGTCTATGAAATGGGAAGGAACGCGTCTTTTTCGTCCCGGGAAGTCATCGCTAATTTATCAGTTAATGAGCTGACTCCGCAAGAGGCGCGCTATGTTAATCAGTCAATAAGCTGGAGGGCTTTTCGAAAAAACTTTGAGAAATTAACGAAAGAAGATGTGAAGTTATAGAAGGAATTTGTCTGCTTATGCCGAACTAACAGAGAGTGCAATTGAGGAGCAGATCGTTTGCTCATTATAATTGTACAGTGTAATGTTGACAATCCCATCTTAAGAGGAGTGATGTGGTATGTATAGAAGAACAAATTGTTTTGCCAGCAGGGACATATTCAATTAGTAGAGAGTTCATGACAATGGATTTCTCTACAGCAAGGGGAGGAATCCGGAATTTGATTAGTTTAAGATCCATTGATCAGAATAATTGGGAAGCTTGTACTAAACTAAAGGTTAAAAAAGATCAGCAAGGCTTTATCGCTTCAAATCTGTATTCGATTGCTGAGAGTAAATTTTTTCCTCACTGGAAGACAAAGGCGATCTATTGGGAAGAAGAACTTATCGGTTTTGCGATGTATGGGATAGACGGCGATGATGGAAATTACTGGATATACCGGTTTATGATTGATGAGCAATTTCAAGGGCTTGGACATGGAAAGAGCGCAATGAAGCTGATCATTCAAGACATCGAAAGCAGCGAAGATCGCACGGATATCATATGGCTCGGGTATGATCCGGACAATGAACAAGGAAGAAAGCTATATGCCAGGGTCGGTTTTCAAGAATCAGGCATGGCGTCCTGGGGTGAAATGTTAGCGAAGTATAGCTTTTGTTAGATGACTGAAGGGAGCAGGCCCGTGCAGCAAATACTTTCGTGCTAAAGATGCCGCGGCGCCTTTAGCCTTGATGAAAAAAAGAATCATGTAACATAATAAATATTCTTGGATTTAGCATCTAGTATACGATAAGTAGGCAAAAAATAAGGATGAGTTCGGCTGCTTGCACCAGACTCATCCTTATTTTTATTAATTGGCCGCAGCGGTTATTTTTCGCTTGTAAGTGCTGATATACTTTTCCGAGTAATGAAAGACGACTTCAAGTAATAAACAAATGACCCAATAAATAATCGAAGCGACTAAGTACATTTCTAAGAAGTTGTATCCTTGATTCGCAATCATTTTCGAAATCGCTAGTATTTCTACTACTTTTACCGCAAAGGCCAGGGATGTCGATTTGATTAAATTAATGAAAATATTTCCCATATTAGGCAGGGCCATCACGATCATTTGTGGAAATACGATCCGGCGCAGACCTTGCCAAGTGGTCATGCCGACACTATGACAAGCCTCCATCTGTCCTTTGGAAACAGAGTTTAAGGATGCGCGAAAAATTTCCGCTGTATAGGCAGATGCATTCATGGAGTAGACGATAAAAGCATACCATAAGGGTGAAATGGCCTCTGCATCCCAAGCAGTGTTCCACGTTTCATTAATCCAGTGCAGAAGCTCCGGCATGCCATAAAAGAAAACATATAATTGCACAAGCAGCGGTGTTCCTCGTATAAAGGAAATATAAACGGCTGCTGTCTGGTGCAGCACCGGGATTTTATATACTCGCAGCAGCGCCAGCCCCAGCCCTATCAGGGATCCAATGATGATGGCCACCAAGGCTATCCCTAATGTAACCGGAACACCTTTTAGAACTTCGGGAAAATGCTCGATCGCAAACTGTATATCCAAGACTTCCATTAACATCTTCCTCCTAAGACTTCGCTACATTGACGCGCCCTTTTGTAAACCGTTTTTCTAATTGATGAATGCTTACTTCAATGGCGGCGCAGGCTCCCCAATAAACAAGGGAAATGACAACGTATACTTGAAACATTCCCAGGCCGTAGTTATTGCCGATGATCAGGCGAACCTGGCCCATAATATCCACGACACCAATTGTAAAAGCGAGGGCGGTATCTTTTAATAATTCAATAACCGTATTTCCCATGTTTGGCAAGGCAAGAACGAAAGCCTGGGGCAGAATGACTCTGCGCAGCGCCTGAAAGTATGTCATACCTACGCTATAACAAGCTTCCAATTGATCGTTGCCTACTGCAAGATAGGCGGAGCGGATGACTTCTGATAGGTATGCTGAAATATGCAGCGAAAAGGTAGCAACGGCAAAGATGATAGGAGCTAAATCATTAATATAAATGCCAAAAGCCATCAGCAATTGCGGCAGTCCAAAATAGACTAAAAAGAGCTGCACAAGCAAGGGAGTGCACCGTGTAAATGAAATAAAAACGGTTGCCGCCTGATGCAGAACGGGTACTTTTTGAATCCGTATAATGGCTATGAGTACTCCCAAAGCCAGCCCTAGAATAAGGGAGGCTAAAAGCATCCAAATGGTAATGGGAAGTCTGGCTAAAACCTGCTGGAAAAGGTCGTTCCATTGATGAATGGAAGAATCCACTATATCTCACCTTCCTAAAAATAGAGAGCTTTTACAGCTCTCTATTTTTTATTTTCATTGTCAAATTGATATTGTTTCTGATTGATATAATCCAAATCCTCAAAGAAATTGACGCCGAACCACTTTTCAGCCAGCTTTGACAGTGTGCCATCTTTCTTTAGTTCTTCTGTAGCCTGATTGATTTCCCGTTGCAGTTCTTTATTTTGTTTGTTGTAGACAATATAGACAGGCTCCTTGGAAACAATTCCGCCAATTTTAATATCCAGTTTTAATTTCTCTTGAATGGCTTCAAATGTGGAAACATTTAAAAAGACTGCATCGTATTTGCCGTTGACTAGTCCCTTTAAATTATCCGCATTGGATGGATGTTCCATGGTCTCAATTTCAACGGCATTGTCTGGGTTCTTCTCGTTATAGCTGTTTAAAATGGTGCGCAAGCCTCCGCTTGGAGCCATCGGGGCCAGTTTCTTTCCTTTTAAATCCTTTAATGCTTGAATGTCATTTGTGTCATTCCGTGTAATAAGGGCTGTCATTGAGTACCCATATTCAGGGTTGCCGTACAAAAACTTAGCCTCGCGCTCTGGGTTTTTGAAAAACCAGTTTATGGCGAAATCAAATTTGTTCGTGCTCACGCCAATTAAATTTCCTTCTTCCTCACCAAACTGATATTCAAATTGATATTTATCGCCTAATTTTTTCTCCACTTCTTTTAAATAATCGATATCGTAACCGATAGGCTGGTTCTGATCATTTGTATACAAAAATGGAGGGTTGACTTCATCACTTAAGGCTACTTTAATGATTTCCTTGCCATCCTTTGTTTTTTCCTTTTCATTCGTGAAGCCGCAGGCTGAAAGGATGCCGCTTACCAAGATGATTCCTGTTAGTAATGCACCAAGCGTCTTTAATTTCATCGTTGTTACTCCTTTAGATCATATATTCTGGCTCTTTACTTAACCGGCGCAAAAATTGTTTTGTCCGCTCCTTTGAAGGGTGGCCAATAACCTCCTCAGGTGGTCCTTCTTCGATAATATGTCCGCCATCCATAAATACAACATGATTGGCGACGTCACGCGCAAACTCGATTTCATGTGTGACGACAATCATCGTAATGCCTTCTTTGGCAATCGTTTTCATCAATTGCAGTACTTCGCCGACCATCTCCGGATCCAAGGCGGAGGTCGGCTCATCGAATAAAATGACCTCGGGATTTAGCGCCAAAGCCCTAGCAATACCTACACGCTGCTGCTGTCCTCCTGAAAGACTGGATGGATAATCATTCATCTTTTCCGTGAGACCGACTTTTTCTAATAAGGATTTTGCGATTCCTGCGGCCTCCTCCTTCGGCTTCTTTTGAGTAACAATTAATCCTTCGGTAATGTTCTCTATTACTGTTTTATTTTGAAAGAGGTTGTAGTTTTGGAATACCATCGCTGTTTTGCGGCGCAAATGCAAGATTTGTTTTTTTGAAGGCTTTTCAGCATCGACCGTTACATCTTTCCCAATTTGTATCATTCCCTTGTCGGGGCTTTCTAAATAATTTATACATCGCAGCAAGGTGGTTTTTCCGGAGCCTGAAGGGCCGATGATTGTCATGACATCGCCTTTTTTTACTTCAAGATCTATCCCTTTTAAGACTTCATTATCTTTAAAGCGTTTGTGTATATTTCTTAACTTGATCATTGCTTCACCTTCTGTTCAAGTATTCTGATTTTTTGATATAAAGGTAATTTAACACAACTATTCTGACCTGTAAAGTTTGTTTTAGTTTTTTTCGAATAGATGGATTTTTCAAGAGATTGTCTGTATTATTAAATTCATAAAAACTTATAAGTTAACTTAGGATTAGGAGGATATGATTCATGAATTCTGTGCAAGCTTTCGTACAAACAGAGGAACAGCAGCAAGTGATTGATCAATTGCATAGACTGAAAGGGCAAATCATAGAAAGGGGAGTTCAGGCAGATCAAGAAAATGGCTTTCCTTTTGAAAGCTTTCAAGATTTATTATCCATGGGCTACAACCAGATGACGCTGCCTAAGGAATACGGCGGAAAAGGTTTCGGCATTTATGGCATGCTTTTGTTTCAAGAAACACTTGCCAGCTTTGATGGGCCGACGGCTTTAGCGATCGGGTGGCAATTGGGAGTTGTGGGTGAGATTTATGAAAAACAGGCTTGGTCTGTGCATCAGCTGCAACAATTTGCAGACGAAATTGTCCATCATCGCGCTTTGGTTAACCGCGCTGTCAGCGAGGTGATTACAGGCAGTCCTACACGCGGGGGCCGTCCTGGAACAAACGCGGAGCTCGTCGATGGGAAGTGGCATATTTCAGGGAGAAAAAGCTTTATGACTCTTTCCTATGCGCTGACACATTATTTAACTTCCGCATGGATTGAAGAAAAGCAGGCCATCGGTTTCTTCTTAATTCCTAAAGAAACAGTGGGAGTGTCAATAGAGGAAACTTGGGATGTGATGGCCATGCGAGGAACAGCTAGCCATGATCTTATTTTGGATGATGTGATCGTACCGGAGGAGGCCTTAGTCGAAGTGAATGATGGGCCCCGAGGCAATAAGCTCAATGGCTGGGCTCTTCATATTCCAGCTGTCTATTTGGGCATCGCCCAGGCTGCCCGTGATTATGCGGTGCATTTTGCAAGCACTTATTCGCCCAACAGTCTTCCAGGCCCTATTGCGGAGCTTGCGCACGTTCAAGAAAAGTTGGGCCAAATCGAATTAAAGCTGATGAATGCGCGTCACTTCTTATACAGCGTGGCGAGCCGTTATGAAAATCCTGAAACACGCGCCTCCATCACTAATGAATTAGGAGCCGCGAAGTATATTGTGGTGAACCATGCCATCGACATTGTCGATTTAGCTATGCGCATTGCAGGGGCAAAAAGTCTGCACAACAGCAATCCGCTCAGCCGCTATTATCGCGATGTGCGAGCCGGTCTGCACAATCCTCCAATGGATGACATGACGATCACGAAATTAGCACAAGAAGCTATCCGTCATCTGTAAGGGGCCAGCATTCATCTCTTCTTACAGATTTTCCGAATGAGAAAGTCCACACAAGTCGCAGACCGTCTTTAGACGTGGGAGTCTCAAAGCTATCAATGGAATTAAAAAAGACGGCCTCAGTTTAATACAGAAATTCTTTTTTTGAATCAGCCTAGTCTTTTTTAGAAAGGTTTCTGTTGCAGGACGTTTGTTTCACTTATGGAATAATACCATTTATAACAGTATTTGAAGATCGGCCCTTTGATCCCGCAAAATTATAGAGGAAGGTAATTTTTCCCGAATATCATAATGGCTTTCGTTGTTCTTTGTATTTTAAGCCTTAATAAAGAAAAAAGGGTGAGTACAGGGGCCCGTAATAACAACACCCAATAGTATTTGTATTAAAACGCCGTTATAGGGCGTTTTTTCTTTGCTTTAATGAAATAATTTTAGTAACGCCATTCCTTGTTTTTGTTGAACGAAGTAATCCCAATAAGGCCTTTTTAAAATTGAAATACTAAAGTTTAATAAGTATTTATTTGGAAACACTACTTTTATGAATAACAACTTCATGTTTTATAAAGGGGGATTCAAATGAATATTATGACGGATATGAGGAAGAACGGAACCTTACGGGGATCATTTTTATTAGGTATCGGGCTAATTGGTATGCTGGACGGCATCATTTTTCACCAAATTCTTCAGTGGCACAGTATCTATATGCATACCAACCGTTTTAATCAAATTGTAAGTGATGGTCTTTTCCATTTACTAGTGACGATCGTTATTTTTTTGGGGCGCAGTTGTTTTATGGAAAACCAGTCCTAATGATCAAAGCAATATAGTATTCATTAGCGGTTTGCTCTTTGGAGGAGGGCTTTTTAATTTTTTTGAAGGGATTATCAATCATCATATCTTGCAAATTCACCACGTTAAACCTGGGGCATATCAGCTCTACTATGACCTGGCTTTTGATTTTGCAGGTTTAGCTATGGTTTTAATCGGTATATGGCTTTATAACGCTCATAAAAAAGTCAGTAACTAAAATACTCATACAATTACTCAGTTCTTTAATCGAAAAAAGTTGTAAATAAAGCGATTACATTTGACTATAAGAATAGCATTGCATCTTTCCCTGTGCAATGCTATTCCTTTTTAATTCCTTCAGCATGTAGCCGCTTAAAGGATTACGTTTTCTTTATTTCTTTAAAACAAGCTCCGTGAGATCTTCCAGCTCTGTACATCCTCTTTTATTCCTTGAAATGCCCTTTGCATTGTCCTTAACATAATCAGAGCACCATTTTTGCAGTTTAGGAGAGTGAGTATAAACAGGAAACCTCTTCGGCAGGGGGTTCTTAGCTGCTTTGAAGGCAAAGGTTTAGCTCTACTTCACGGAAGCGAGCAGTGTATGAGTAGGAATATCGTATTAAATATGGCAAAATATACATGTATATAAAAAGATTCAGAGTGTGGCGGCCGTTGGGACAAGGAATGCTAGTTTCCAGTAGATGAGCAGGAAATCATGTAAGCAGGCGAGGAGGCTTGAAATGGAATTCTATCAGCATAGCAAAGAAGAAGTGTTGCAGAAAACGGGTTCCAGTGAACAGGGGTTATCGAGTGAAGAAGTACAATTGCGCCTGAAGCGGGATGGCTATAATGAGATGAAAGACCAAGAAAGGGTGCCGGTGTATCAGCTGTTTTTGGAAACGTTTAAGGATCCGATGGTCATCGTCCTTCTAGGGGCGGCAGGGGTGCAAATTCTGATCGGCGAAATAGCTGAGTCGCTCATTATTTTTCTCGTTCTGCTCCTTAATTCAGTGATTAGTGTAGTGCAGACAAGAAAAGCCGAAAGCTCTTTAGAGGCGTTAAAGGAGATGTCGGCCCCGAAAGCGAAGGTAATGCGGGATGGAAGCAAGCGGATAATAGCAGCAAAAGAGCTTGTTCAAGGCGATATTGTCTTTCTTGAAGCCGGGGATTACGTGCCTGCGGACGGACGAGTGGTAGAAAGCGGATCGCTGAAAGTCAATGAAGGCATGCTGACAGGTGAATCAGAGGCGGTCGAGAAAATAACGGACGCGATTGAAGAAGAGGCGGGACTCGGTGATCGCCGCAATATGGTATTTAGCGGATCTCTGGTTGTTTACGGACGGGGTACTTTTGCTGTGACGGGGACGGCCGAGCGCACGGAAGTAGGAAAAATTGCTGATATGCTTGCAGCAGCGGAGCAAAAGGAAACGCCGCTGCAGCGAAAGCTGGATGCTTTCAGCAAAAAGCTCGGCGTTGGGATCCTATTGCTTTGTTTCGTGATTTTTGCCGTGCAAGCCGCGCGTATTTGGCTCGGCGGCAATGAAGCGGACATGACAGCGGCTTTGCTGGATGCGCTGATGTTTTCCGTCGCTGTTGCGGTTGCAGCCATCCCGGAAGCGCTGCAATCCATCGTTACGATCGTTCTTGCGGTCGGCACCAACAAAATGGCGAAGCAGCATGCCATTATTAGAAAACTTCCCGCTGTGGAAACATTAGGATCTGCGAAAATCATTTGTACAGATAAAACGGGCACCCTCACACAAAATAAAATGACGGTGACCGATCATTTTCTCCCGAATAAACAAGGGCCATTGCCGGAGCTTGCGGATGACTGGGATGAATCAGAGCGATGGCTCGTTCGCATCGCGGCCCTTTGCAATGATTCATACCTTAATAAAGACGGGCAGGATGTGGGAGATCCGACTGAGGCGGCTTTGATCCATTTTGCTAATCAGCATGCACATGATTATGAAGAGCTGCGTGCGCAGTATCGTCGAATAGCAGAGATTCCGTTTGATTCCGACCGCAAGTTAATGTCTACTGTGCATCACATCGACGGGGACACGATGATGCTGACCAAAGGAGGCCCCGATGTTATGTTCCAGCGTGCCGGCTATGTGCTGGCGGATGGGAAGGAACAGCCGATGACCGAGCATTGGCTGAAGCGCTTTGAGGAAGCAAATGAGCGCTTTTCGAACCAGGCGTTAAGGGTGCTGGCATACGGCTATAAACGTTTGCCGCAAGGAAGGGGGAAAATTGGCCGCGAGGAAGAGCGTGATCTCGTTTTAGTCGGTTTAACCGCGATGATGGACCCGCCGCGAGAAGCCGTTTATGGCTCGGTCGATGAAGCGAAAAAAGCCGGCATTCGGACGATCATGATTACGGGGGATCATAAAACAACGGCGCAGGCCATCGGCCGCGACATTGGTTTAATGGGTGAAAAGGATGCAGCGGTTACTGGTCAAGAGCTCGATCAAATGTCTGATGAAGAGCTTGATCAAAAGCTGGATGCCATCTCCGTGTACGCGCGTGTATCGCCGGAGAATAAAATCCGCATTGTCCGGGCTTGGCAGAAAAAAGCGGCGGTTACCGCGATGACGGGTGACGGGGTGAATGATGCTCCAGCACTAAAGCAGGCGGATATAGGAATTGCGATGGGAAGCGGCACTGATGTGGCGAAGGATGCGGCGGCGATGATCTTGACAGACGATAATTTTGTTTCAATCATCCAGGCTGTTCGAGTCGGAAGAACGGTGTTTGATAATATTAAGAAGGCGATTAGCTATTTGTTTGCCGGCAATTTAGGAGCGATTATCGCCATTTTATATGCGGTCATGTTTAACTTGCCGAATCCATTCACCGCTCTGCAACTGTTATTTATTAATCTTGTGAATGATTCGCTGCCTGCAATTGCTTTAGGAGTAGAGAAGCCGGAGCCGAATGTTATGCGAAAGCCGCCCAGACCGCTGGATGAGGGGATCTTCGCTGGGGGAATGAGGAAAGCGGTGCTGATACGCGGGACGCTGATCGGAGTAGCTGTAATCATTTCGTTCTATATCGGTTTATCGCATTCCGATGAGATGGGAGTGGCGATGGCCTTTACGACGCTGATCTTATCAAGAACGCTGCAAACCTTTGCTGCCCGGTCCAATACGCAAACGGCCTTTCAATTTGGCTTCTTCAGCAATAAGTATGTTATAGGCGCTGTCATTCTGGGATTTATCCTATACGGTATGACCGTGCTGCCGTGGACTCGTTCTGTTTTCAGTATCCCGTCTGCGTTTGGTATTATAGATTGGCTGCAGGCGGCGACGTTGGCCTTCGCAGCGGTCATTTTGATGGAGCTTGCCAAGAAGCTCCCATAGTATATGGAGGCAGTCATTATGGATATTACAACGATGAAAAAAGTGATGGAGCAATTTTCGGAAGAAGAAGTGAAATCCCTGCTATTTCAAGTCTTTTTAAGAGCGGATCTCTGCAAAGAAACAGCTTATTCAGAAAAAGAGCTTGCCAAGGACTTGCAGAGTATATTCGAATCTATGCGCCAGCTGGCAAAAGAACGATCAGAAGTGGATCAACCAAAACATGATCAAAAGGTCCATATTCTTTTTTCTGATTCAGCTGCCGGGGGAGTAAAAGAAGTTTTAAAGAAGAGCGGGGCTATTCATAAGGAAACAGTCATCTCCTTTTGGGAGGATTTTTCAAACGGCCCTGTTTGGAAACTGCACGAAAAGTCAGGGGAGGCATCCCGGTTTGCTTGGAAGCAGCAAGCTATGTACAAAGAAGATGAAGTGCTTCAGCTATACAAACAAACATTTCAAAAGGCGGTTCTCCAAATCCATTCCATCCCTGAAGGAGTGCCCATTGCGATTTGGGCTGGGGAAAACGCTCATGAGCAGACCGGCCTAAGATACGTGGTTTATCTATTAAGAGAAAAAGATAATCCAGTGACGCTTATCCATACATCTAAGCATGGCGAGGAGCTGCTGAATCAACAGAATCAAGGTTTAAGTACGGGGGCATTATCAACTGAAAAGCTTCAAAGCTTCTATGAACAAAGCATGGGTGAGCCAGTTCTTTCTCAAGAAGAGCGTAAAGACTTAGAAAAAGAATGGAAGCTTTTATCGGAAAATCCAGACACGTTAAGGATTTGGAGAAATGCCAGCATACAAATGGTTCCTGAGGACTGCTATGATTCATTGATTATTCAAAAAGCGCAAGATCTGCACAGGAAGCAAGGCTTGCAAGATTTTATGAAATCAGCGCGATTGATTGGCGAAGTGCTGGGGGAATTAGATCAGTGTGTTGGGTGTGAATTTTTGGAATATCGGCTAAGAAAGCTGATAGAAGATGGTGTGTTCGAAGCGAAAGGCAGTCTGAAAGCTATGCGGTATTATAGTGTGAAATTGCTTTAGTTCGGACTTTGCCGATTTCACAGAATCACTTACAGGGAGCAGACAGGACGTTTGTTTGAAGTATTCAATTATTAGGTTAGTGCTCATTAATCAACTTCTGTCTGTTCTTTGGGCTTGATAAAGGACCGACTGTGAAACATTGTGATTTCCCGGTCAAATTGGAGGTGCTGCATGTATCTTTTAAATATTGAAAATAGATTTTCTGCCACAATAGAGGAAGATTTATATGAAAGGCGCATGAAAGAAATTGCTCGGCAAAAGCGGCAGCTGTTTCACTATTTTCTTCGTCGTGCGGGAGCAATGATCGTATATGTGAATGGTCAGAAAAGTGAAATTCAGCGCATCCGGCAAATACTTCATTCGAAAGCTGGAGAGGTAGTAAAGATCAAAGAGGCTGAACACGAGTATAGTCTCCTCATTCGTTTATCGGCTCAAGTGGTCGGCAGCATTTTGGAGAATGAAGAAGTGTTCAATCAAACCTGCTGCATTCATTTGCTGGATGCCCAAGAGAAGACGGCTGCAATCTTTCACCAAGGGGCAATTTTTTATGAGGCGCCGAGTGATTTGCCAGCCGTTGATTATGAACGAAAGGATAGCGAGCCGAAATATTTAACAGTCTTTACTGACAGTGAGGCAGATGGCATCGAAGTGAAAAATGCGGCACACACTTTTCATATTTGCGGTGAGGCGGATGACTACGTAAAGGCAACGGAAGAATTGGCCAAAGCTTTGGCTAAAGAGCTGTTTGATTACCCTTTCTACCTTCACTTTGAAGCCTATGACGATATGAAGGAGGAGTTAATGCGTGAATGGCAGCCGCAAAACATTCGCTATCAGCATACAAACCGAACGGTGCTTACGATGACAAATGGGTGCACGTATCATGCCGAAGTGCCGGCGTTTTCCCTCGCTATTCATAATGAAGAAGAACTGGAAGAGTTTTTGGCTGAATTATTTTATTTACCGGCGCAAAATGAAGCTTTTACGCTGAGTCAGCGGCCGCATATGACCTACTGTGACGGCTATCAATCAATTGATTTAAAAGATGGGGAGGCAGTCATTGCTTTTGGTCATGATGCCCAAGGCTGCATTGTATACAGCAATAAAGAATGTTTTAGTAAGCTTGCACACATCAAGAGGACTATAACGAATGGCTGGATTGTTGAGTTCTCCTGAGCATTTTGGCTGTTAAGGAAAGAGTGACCGCTAAAACAGCTGATGATAAGCCATCATGAAATATGTTACGTATTGGCTAAAGGAAATCGAGCTTTCATTATGGTGAATCACCCCGTGCGGTATTTTGTTGGTTCGCGGCAGCAGCGATAGCTGAGCCAAGCGGTTAAACCCTGGCCGTGTAACCGAATTCGTCAAATAGGCGGATTGCTGGCTTCCCGGCTTTCTTTTTTTATTTAAAGTCCCGATGAATTGCTCGGCAGTTCCTATTCCGATGCCATGGCCAAAATAGGTTCCATCCTCAAGAACGACAGCATTTTCCCCTCTCCACCAAGAGGTTTTTGGATGAAAGTCCGGGTTGTTAAAATAGACGACATCGCCAGGTAAATGATGATTCGTGTGAATGGTATGAATACCGAGATCCGGATCGGCATGCCAGCTGTATACATAAAGCGACTGGAACCATTGGTTAAATGCCTGCTCTCCTATGCTCGTTAAGACCGCATGATAGTAGATCAGCATCATGGCCGTGGCACACTCAAAGCCATACAACGAGCTGTTTAGATAGACATCTTGAATGGCCTGCGACGGGAGTGCACCGCTTCTGAGCAGAAACCCTCCGGTCCTGGTTACGCGCCAATACTTAGGGTTGGCGTGTGCTTTGGAAAAGGTCTTAAACGATGCCTGCCCTGCGTTCATCGCCTTGGCGGTGATGAGAATATTTTTTCGCAGCTTAAGTTCAAAGGCTAATTCTCTTGCGGATGGGTACGAATAGAGGAGTGGCTGTTTCACCATTCGCTCTAGAATGACTCGCTCTATCCGCTCCTTTGGCCACTCGCTGCTTGGGTGAAACGGCCGCCCTGCCAGTTGAATCATGCGCTCTCCTCCTTTCTAAGTATAGAAAGTTTCAATTACTACTAATCTATTCGGTTCCTGTTTTTATATTCCGCAAGCGCAGACCACAGCTGTTTGAAGGTCCGCCTCATTTGTACTCTATCACGATCATATCCCAATACTGCAATGATGGAACGGTAAAGGTTACTTTATCTCCCGTTTGTTTAAAAGGGAGATTAACCGGCTTGGCTGAGGCTTGATCAGGTGTGGCCAGCCAAATTTTGAGAATGTCCTTTTCATTTCTGATTTTCGGAGTGTCTGATTCGTCCGCTTATTTTAAATGATTGAAAATTTTCGGTATTGTGACATTTTTCACGTTACTTTATTACTGTATTTGCTACAATGAATGAAAAAAGGAAGCGATGAATATTCTTTTGTGATGGGCGCTTGAAGGAATAGGAGCTAGTAGCGCAACCGGCCTTACTGGAGGTAGAATGGTGAATCTGCTTGGGTTAGTCCGATCTAAGAAAGAGGCGGAGCGTGGGAAGCCAGAGGAAGAAATACCTGTAAAGGTGACGATTAACGATGCCGTGATCCTTGAGAAAATGCAAATGATTCAGCTGACAGAAGACCAATTGCAGCTCGTCAAAAAAGTTCGCCCTATTTTGGATAAGTTCATTGATCAGCTGGTCGGAGAATTTTATGGGGCTGTTTTAGACGTTCCTCAGCTGAAAGAAATGATTGAAAAATACAGCACTATCGAACGCTTGCGGAAAAAGCTGAAAGCTCACTTAATGGAATTGTTTAATGGAAAAATCGATCAAGAATTTTTGGAGAAGCGCTTTGAAGCAGCCAAGACTCATTATCGAATTGGGCTTGAGCCATCCTGGTATATGGGAGCCTTTCAAAACATCCAAAATTCGTTTGCTTCGCTTATTTTTCGCGAGTTAAAGGATGTGGAAGAAATCGAAGCGGTTCTTTCGGTTGTGAATAAGCTCATCAGCTTTGAGCAGCAAATTGTGCTTGAAGCGTATGAGCAGGAAAATGTGAAAAGACTGCGTCTGCAATTTGAACAGGGGCAGGAGGGGTTAAAAAACAAAATGACAAGCGTCAGCGCAGGATTAGTAGCGCTCGCTGAGGAAACGCGCGCTTCTATGGAAACGCTCCATTTGAAATTCAGGGATGTCAGGCAAACGACGAACAAAAGCAACGAACAATCGGATTTGGCGAAAAGGTATGCGGATGAGGGACAAGTTAAATTAAGTGAGCTGCTTGACAAGATCAATGCGATTGAAACATTTACGATAGAAATGATCCAAACGATCCGCAAGCTGGGGGAATCTTCGAATCAAATTTCAAAAGTGATTTTTCTTGTGCAGGATATTGCGGAGCAAACAAATTTATTGGCTCTAAATTCCGCGATCGAGGCAGCCAGAGCAGGAGAACATGGCAAAGGCTTCGCTGTTGTCTCCCAGGAAGTGCGGAATTTAGCTGAACAAACGAAGCGCTCAGTCTCTGAAATCCAATCGCTCATTTTGCGTTCTAATGCCTATCAGCAGCAAGTAGAGACGGCATTGCAGCAGGTTGAGGCGGCGGTGCAATCCGGCATCGCGACTTCAGAGAATATGCATGAGGCGTTTCAGCATCTTGTCCAATCTGTTCAGCAAAATGGAGCAACGATACTCGACGTTCAGGGACAAATGGAAGAACTGAGCAAGGTGGTTCTGGAAATTAAAAAAGCGATGGATCAAGTGGCTGTATCTGCTGAACAATTAAATGAAGCGGCTATCAGGCAAGATTAAAGTGCTTGGATAAATGCCATCCCTTAGCCCTCGCTCATGAAAGCGGGGGTTTTCAATTCACAGAAAGAGGGGTTGGCTTCAAGCAAGATCAAATCGTGATCCTAAAGGCTTCCCGCGCTCCCTTTGCCCAGTGATCAAATCCATAGATTGCCGGATTACTTGAAGAAAAGCAATAGATCCCATAGACTAATAAACAAGTAAAAAATTCGAGAAACTTAGGTGGTGGCCTGTTTGCATGAATGCTCCCAAGAAACGGTTGTCTAAAGATGCGGTAAAAGTATGGCTGATTGGTGAAGCAATAGAGACCTTGATCGGTTTCCTTGTGCTTGGCGTATTGTTCTACTTGGACTATTATTTTTCATGGAAGGAATGGGCTGGCTGGATTTTAATTGGGCTGGCGGTGATCGCAGTGCTTGGCGCCGTTTGGTCAGCGTTCTTCCCTTTCTTGTTATATAAAAACTGGAGATACGATGTAAGTGAAGAGTTCCTGCAACTTAAGTCAGGAGCCCTTACAGAAGTTCACCAGCTGGTTCCTATGACGAAAATACAGTCGGTGGCAACAAAGCAGGGGCCGCTGCTGCGAAAATACGGATTATGCTCTCTTTCGATTGAAACGATGGGTTCCTCTCACATGATCCCGGCATTGCCGAAAGACGTGGCCGCTGAATTAAGAGATCAGATTGCAGAATATGCGAAAGTCAAGGAAGAAGAGCAATGAAGATGGCCAAACGATATCATCCGCTTCTTATGCTGTTTGACTGCTGGCGTTTAATTAAGAATGGATTTTTCTTTGTTCTATTTTTATACGTGATCAATGCGGGTTCGCAATCGCCGTTTGTGCTTTATGGCCGCATGGTCTTTTGGGTGATCTTCGGGTTATTGTTTATTTCCATTTTTGTTAAATGGTTCACTCGCAAGTATCAAATGGATGAGAAGTCCTTTCATCTATATCAAGGGGTGTTAAGTAAATCTGAACGAACGATTCCTTATGCCAAAATTCAAAATGTCAAACGGCACACTTCCTTCTTTCATCGTTTGCTTAATGTGACATCCATCCGCTTTGAAACAGGCATGCAGGGGGAAGAAGCGGCTGTGGCATTTGAGGTCATTTCTCGGGAAGAAGCGAACCAAATGGAGGAGAAGCTGGCCAATGCCGGGCGTGAAGAGATCACAAGCGTTCAGAAGGAAGACCAAGCAGCTGCACAAGAGCCGCAGGAAACAGCAGCAGACCGGATCGTTCACTTTACTCCCAGCACGAAAGATACTTTGAAAGCTTCGCTTACTTCGTTAAGCTTTTTGGTTTTTATCTCGGTCCTCGCTTCCTTTTATTTTAAACTAAATGATATTTTTGAAGTGGAAGAGCAGGCAAAAGGCGTCTTTATGAGTGTTCTCAGCACCTGGTGGCTAATGACGCTGATAATCACCCTCCTCATCATTGTCTCCATTGTATTTGGCGTCGCACGGACATTTATTAAATATGGAAAGTACGAAATATCGTCCGACCCAAAGCGCATTTATATTAAGAAAGGGGTCATTGATGAAACGGTTTTTTCTATTGAAAAGGAAAAAGTGCAAGCAATCGAGATCGAACAAACCTTATTAAAAAGGTGGCTGGGGCTTGCGGAAGTCAAGCTGACGAGTGCAGGGGAATTAGAAGTAGGAGAAAATTCGAAAGAGGTTAATTCGCTTTATCCCTTTCTGCCGGTGAAACGAGCTTATAAAATGATCTCGGAAATTTTGCCTTCTTACGAGGTGACAGAGAAGATGGAACGCTTGCCTCGCAAATCCTTTTGGGTGAGGATGCTGAAGCCAAGCTGGCTGTGGCTTGCTGTAACAGCGGCGCTATTTTACTTCAAACCAGACATATTGGATTACGAACAAGCGTGGTGGGTACTGTCCATTGTGCTGCTGTTCTTGATTTTGATCAATCGGCTGATGGAATATTATCATACGAAATATCTTTTGAATGACCAATTTATCCAGCTGAAGACGGGCAGCTTCACGACTAAGCTCTTTGTCTCGAAGCGCGATAAGGTAATTGAAGTGAGCGTAACGAGAAATCCATTCCAAAAGATGCTCGGTCTGGCGTCTATCGGTACGATCAATCGGGCTCAGCCTATTCAGCACAGCGAATTGGCCGATGTGCCGTTCCCATTTGCCCAGTCATTTTATCAGTGGTATCTCGGGCGCAGAAAGGACATTAAAATAGAATAACTCATGAGAAAATCCCGATTCTGTCGTATGGACAGAATCGGGATTTTTTGATCACTGGTGCTCTTTGTTCATCACGTCCGAAGTACTCGGTATCCCATTTAGGATGTACGGGCCTGTTCATAAGGGGAAAAGTACAGATCCGCTCTCTTGCTTCCGTATATTTAGGCGCTCATTTTGCGGCACTCTTCTGCGCAGCGGAAGCAAATATCGGCGCATTTCTGGCAGTGGTCATGCTTATGCTTTCTGCACTCGTTTCCGCAGGCTTCGCAGATGTCCGCGCATAGTTGACAGATTTGTTTAGCAAACGGGCTGTTGGTTTGCATGGCTTTTGCGGCAAATGCACAAATGTCGGCGCATTCTCTATCCAATCGGATACAGTGAGCCATCATTTGGATATCTTCTTCTCTGAGGCAGGCATCATAACAAACGTTGCAGGCTTCCATACATTCAAGACAGGCTTTGATACATTCTTCGTATTGGGTGTTCATGCTGGATTCCTCCTTATTAGTTATTGTCACTTACAATCTACCCGTTTAATTGGAAATATAACGTTAACCAATAAAATCCTTAGAGTCTGCTCCCTTTCAAGCTGTGAAGCCGATATGAAAGGAGGGAGGCGGCTTGAGCATAAAAAACTTTCCGGGAAATCAACCGATTAAACCCAAAAGGCAGCCGCAATGGCACGTAAGTCATGCTCATGGGCTATATAGCAAATGCCGCGAAAAAGCAGCTGGAAGGCTACAAAACGGAGCAGATAAAAGGAAAAAAACCGGCTGATTTCGCTGGGAATGTTGACCAGGCATACGCGGAAGTTTCGGAAAGTTATCCGGAGAGCATCATCAACGTTTCATCAGAAGAGAAGCATAAGCGCTATTCTATTCCCGCGGTGAACTGGATTGCCCATATGCCAGAGTTGATCTTATATGTGTCTAACAGCGGAATTCCAAAAGAAACGTTGAAGAAAAGGCAAAGCGAATAGGTATATTTTAGCTCCTGAACAGTTCCTGTCTAAACAGGTAGAAAATCAGCTGAAGAAATATGGAGATGTGCAGAGAATCGGAGCGGAAAATATCGCTGCTCATTCTATCCACTTTGCTCGGTTTAAAGATAAAGAAACGAAGTTCGGATGGGGGACCACGGATTGTCCTTCGTTTCCTCGGAAACACCTGAAGAGGCAATAGCGGCTGCTCCATTTGTTATTTAGGGAAACAATCTCCGGTCATTTGGCTGGATAAAGGTAAGCTTTAGAAAGAAACATACGAGTTTCTTGCGAGGTTCAAACCAACCTTTACAAGCGACCCGACAATGGGGCTATATAATCATGCTTTTTGACCGGAACAACGAAACAGATTCTTTATCTAACGCAGGGAAGCATCGATGAAAAATTAGAAATTGTAAAAGCAGGCGGGGGCGATCACGGAGGACACTGATGATCCGAATCTCAGAAACCTTTGATGCCATAACTCTGAATAGCTGCATGGCTATTCGGGGTTATGGCTGTTGCTCCGCATGCAAGATGCCGTAGAATGACGGCTTCAAGAATGGAACGGAGATCAAAAGTCTAAGTGGGGGATGAAAGAAAACCTCCCCTGTAGGCAAGCTGCATTATTCAGCTCTTATTAGAAACTTTTTTATCAGCAGTTTTATGAATAAGAGATGGTAGGCTATGCCTGCGGTCCATAATAAGATAAAAGTCCAAGGATTCTCCATGCCCATTAAATAAAGCTTGGCTGGCCAGAACATTGGAAGCAGGCTGGCGAATATTTGCCAAGGAAGGGGAAGGAAATAAGCGATAAAAGGAGCAAACACAATTAAGCCGATTCCTTTTGATAAAGCCAGCCCCTCGATTTTATTGGCAGCAAAAGCGGCTTGAAGTAATGTTATGATCGCGCTGCTGAGCATCAGCATAGGGACCAGTAAGATTACAACCGCTATATGCGGTGAATCAATGGACGAAAAAAGAAAGAATAGCGTACTGCCTAACAGGGTGAATACCATGGGAATTGCTAAACGATAGTAAAAATAGCCTCTTTTAGTCAAGGGAGTGACGGAAAGATAAGAAATAATGGATTCATCCCGCTCATCCAGCATTATAAACCCTGTCATGATCCCGTTCATTAAAGGGATAAGCAGCATGAAAAAACTGATGATCAGCGAGCGGTAATGCATCCAGTCCCAATCAAAATACAGCTGCAGCTTATCGCCTATTAAGGGTATTCCGAACCGGGAAAAGAGAATAAGCAAGCAAGGCGTAAGAAAGATCAGGGCAAACATCGGGTCCCGGTACAACTGTTTAGCGTCAGAACGCAAGAGTGATGTAAGAGCCGTCATGGTTTTTCCCCCTTTCGTGTGTCTCTAAGGAAAGAATGATAAACAGCCAGTCTTGCCAACCAGAAAGAGAAGGCTGCCCAAATGAGTAATAGCCCAAGTGAATAGAGGGCTTCTCTTACTGCGATTGGATGGAAAGCGGCTTGAAGCAAGAGAAGAGTAGCATGAGTTGGCAGCCAGATTAGCCAATCAGAATCCCACAGCTTGAGAAAGCTGAGAAGCGGTAAGCAGAAAACAGCCGAACAAAGAAAGGAATACAGGAAAAATTGGTTGACCGTTTGGCAGTGCACCGCGACTGTTAAACCGAGCAAAGTAAAGATGATAGAGGTTAAGAGAACGCTCGCGGTGAATAAACCAAGCTGCTTGGAAAGCCCAAAAGTCACTAGATGAATGTACATGGAAGAAGCGACAGATAATAGCATCAAAGAGAGCGTTTTGGAAAAAATGTATTCTTCGGGTTTGTAAGGCGTGACAAATAACGGATCGTGAATATGCTGCCCTTTTTCCAACAGGACAAGCCCGCCGATAAAGAAAAAGCCAAGCATGCTCGGATCAGAAAATGTTAACAGAACATGGGCGGTATCCCGGTTAGCAGCCGGAAGCTGAGAGAGAAAGAGAATATAGATATGACTGATAAGGAAATAAACAGCGTGCAGTCCGTGGCGGTATTGTAATTTTAGATCATAGTATATGGCCGAAGCGAGCCTCATGATAAATTCCTCCCCGTCAATTGAATGAAGATATCTTCTAAAGAGGATTCAACGGTGTGAATCGTTTCGATGAGGTGCTGGTTCAGCAGCTGGATAAACGCGGGGTTGTTTCCAAGTTGATCAATAGAAAATTCCCTGATACAACGCTTGTTATTTTCTTGGTATCTGACGCGAACAAGTCTTTTTCCATGCTGAATTTTCAGGTTTTCCGGCGAATCGATCAGGCGGATTTGCCCATCCACAATAAAAGCCACCCGGTCGCAAAGTTCTTCCGCCGCGGCCATATTATGTGTGGTAAGAATGATGGTTTTGTCCGCGGCTCTCATTTGTAAGAGAATATCCTTCACCATTCTAGAATTCACTGGATCCAGACCGGATGTTGGCTCATCTAAGAACAGAATATCCGGCTGATGAAGTAAAGCACGGCATAAATTCAACCGCATTTTCATTCCTTTCGAAAAGTCGCTGACCTTTGTGTGGGCATATTTGAGTAAACCAACCTGGTCTAACAGCCTCAGCGGATCAGCTGTTTTTTGTGTATACAGAGAAGCGAAAAGCGATAAATTTTCAAGTGCCGTTAATCGGCTATAAAAGTTGGGGAACTCAAAAGCAACGCCAATATGCTCATAAAAGTGGCGGCTGGTCTTGCTTAATTCCTGACCCATTACTGTCACTTGTCCCCGGTACCCTTTTAACAGACCGATTAAAATTTTTTGGACGGTGCTTTTTCCTGCACCAGAAGGTCCTAAAAATCCAAAAATCTCTCCCTTGCCAATTTGAAAATCCACTCCCTTAATAGTGGGCTGCTTTGCACCCGGATAAGTAAAAGTTAACTCGCGGACGTCGATCATTTGTTTCACTCCTCTACGGTCATTAATCCTTCGGCAATGAGTGTAATCAGCAATTCGATTGTTTCTTGATAGCGTTCCTTCCCGATTTTTTCCTTCTGAAAGGCTAATAATAGAATCGAACGAATCAGGCTGACAATGATTTGTGGATCTTCGCTAATCATATGGCCTTTCGTTTGCGCTTCTTGAATGGGGAGCAAGAAAAACTGGGCATCCTCTGAAAAGTGCTTTTTCAGTTTCTCTGCAGGAATTTTTCTGAATAAAGCTTCTATGAGGTTGTCTTGATGGAGCTGCTGAATAAAGGGGTTTTGCTCCATGATGGAAAAGGATTCACGCAAAAAACTCCGGAAATCCTCTTTCGTGAGGATGTTTGCAGAAAAATATTTTTCCGCTAAATGGCTGCGAATCTTCATCTCTTCTTGTTCTAACACAGCGAAATACAGCTCTTCTTTGGATTGGAAGAATAAATAATAAGATCCTTGGGCAATCCCAACGGCTTTCGTTAAATCGCTAATGCTTGTTTTCTTTAAGCCAAGCGTAGAAAATAAGTGTCTTCCTTCCGTAATTAACGAGTCAACGATCTTCTCCTTTTCCTCTTGAGTAAATTTGGGCATTATTTTTTCAACCCCCTACATGAATTTATGAATAATTTTATCATATATTCATAAAAAAACAAGCTCAATCTGACAGCTGTCATTCATGATTGATGACTGGCGTAGATATCAAGGTACAGTATATTTTGCTACAATGAAAACACGGAACACGGAAGAGAGGGGGAGGATCATGAGCTTTGTCGGGTGGATGATTATTGCCTGTGAAATTGCTTTTTGGGTGGTCATTTTAACGGGTCTTGCGGTGAGATACATTTTAAAGAAGAAGAAGCTTGGTTTTTTGCTATTGGCGCTAACCCCTGTGATTGATCTCACTTTATTAATAGTTACGGGTTTGGATTTATGGCGGGGAGCCAAGGCTTCATACGCCCATGCGCTGGCTGCCGTCTATTTAGGTGTTTCGGTTGCTTATGGAAAAAGCATGATTGCGTGGGCGGATGAAAGATTTCGATATTACGTGATGAAAGAGGGAACAAAGCCGATAAAACGCTATGGTAGGGAGTATGCCCGTCATTACTTCAAAAGCTGGATTCAGCATGTGCTGGCTTATATGATCGGCGGAGTTTTCCTGCTGGGTCTAGTGTTTTTGATCGATGATCCATCGCGGACCGCGGCATTAACTGGGGTTTTCAAGCTATGGTCGCTGATTGTCGGCATTGATTTTCTCATTGCCATCAGTCATTTCATTTGGCCGGCGCGTTCGAAAATGAGAATAAAATGAACCTGCAAACACCGGATGTTTATTAAGATTAAGGTACGGCTTTTTCGTGGATGCGCTGTTTGGGTCCGGGCTTATGGCCTTCTATTGTATGAGCCTGACAGATGCAACGTTTGGAGTCCAGGAATACAGGCTGGGAGTCAGGAGTCTTTTTGAAAAAGTGGATAAGCTGTGAACAATAGAAAAAGAACGGGATTCCTATGCTATAATTAAAAGCCTTGATACTGCATATATTCATGCAGTATCAAGGCTTTTAATGTTATTTGACGGATTGGGCGGCATGCAGAATATGTTGCAGTGCTTTTCCATATGCGTTTGTGGGAGCCTGATCCCCGGTGATAGAATAGAAAACGGTCATGCCATTTTCTAAGGAAAGAATAATCCAAGCGAGCTCCTTTGCTGATAAAGAGGGCGTTAAGCACCGTTCGGCAATCATGCTTTCAAGGGCTTCTGTAATGTTCTCTACAGATTTAAAAACAAGGCTTGCCCATTTTTCGCCTACTGATTCATTACGGAGGGCATGTAACAGGAATTCCAAGCTCAGAACGGTCCAAGTCCGGTTCTGCTGAATAATAGAACGGAAGTGAACGTCAATGTTTTCAATTAAATGATCAAGGGACGGCTGATTCGCCCACCATTCATGAAATTGATTGATATGTGATTGAATCTGCTGCTCAAGCAGCGCAAGAAACAGCTCTTCTTTTGATTTAAAATGCGCGTAAACAGCTCCTTTGCTGTATCCGGCTCGTTCAGCAATTCTGTCGACGGAAGCCCCATGAAAGCCTAACTCAGCAAAGGTTTCCGCAGCTGAATTCAGGAGTGATTGTCTTGTTTCCTGTTTGCGCTCCAATTGTGTAAGTCTGCGTTTCACCACGACGATACCTTCCTTTCTTGACAAACATATCAGGTAGAATTAATATACCATTAAGAATGTAAATACTAAATAGTATATAAGAATTAAAGAGAAAAATATAGGAAAGAGGGTACCATTGAGAAAAGTTCAAAGAAAACAAATCAGCATTCAAAGTCGCTCTCTCAATAGTCCGGAACAACCGCTTTCTAGTGTCATAGCAGCGACGATTAAAACGGGAATTATTAAGTCAAACTTGCTGGCTATGATGGCTGGTTTAGCGTTGGCTCTATATATGAATCAATTAAATCCATTAGACAAGCTGGCAGAAATCTTTTTAGCGGTCATTGGTTCCTTTCTTATCATTGGCGCAGCAGGTGCGTTCAATAATTTATACGATCGCGATATTGATTCGGTGATGGAACGAACAAAGAACCGGCCGACTGTGGCAGGGACTATTAAACCGTTAACGGTTCTGCGTCTCGGTGTTTTGATGACGCTTTTTGGGTTGGCAGCTCTTGCGTTAGCCAGCCCATTAGCAGCGGTGATGGGCTTTTTAGGGTTATTTTTTTATGTCGTTCCATATACGATGTGGAGCAAACGGCGAACCGTTTACAATACGGAGATCGGAAGCATTTCTGGGGGGATGCCGCCTTTAATTGGGTGGGCGGCGGTTGATCCGAATATTTTTCACCCGGCGATTGTCGGGCTGTTTGCTACGACAGTTATTTGGCAAATGCCGCATTTTTATGCGATCGCGATTCGCAAGCACGATGATTACAAAGCGGCGAATGTTCCAATGCTTCCGGTAGTGAAAGGGTTCAAGAGAACGTATATACAGACGAATATCTATTTAGTCGTTTTAACTGCGGCTAGTTTTTTATTTAAGCCCGTTGGTTTCGTGCCTATGTTCGCAGCGCTGCTGTTGAATATAGCATGGCTTGCTTTAAGTATTTTCGGCTATCGAAAAATGGGTGCGGAAAAATGGGCCAAATTAATGTTCATTTATTCTCTTCTTTATATAATGGTTTTATTTACTCTCATCATTCTCTATTCTTTAATAGGTATGTGGTTTGAGATGTAAGAAATTGCACTTGACTCTAACGTTGCGTCATACCTTACGCTTGTTGTAAATCAATGCAAAGGAGTGTAAGGAATGCAGGCGTACTTGATGCCGTTTTTCGTAAAACTGGCTGTGAGCAATATGGAACATGCACTTAAATGGTATAAGGAAGTGGGGAGTTTCAGCTCTATATACGAGCTGCCGGACGGTGAAGGCCGGGTCGTTATGGCTCACATTAGACGCGAAGCCTACCAGGACATTATGTTGGTAGAACAGCCAGATACAAATGCAGCAAGAGGACAGGGAGTTATGTTGAATTTCACCGTAGATGATGTGGCTCCGTTATTCAAACAAGCTGAAGAAATCAACGCCGAAATAATTGAAGGGCCTATTGATCGTCCCTGGAATGCTAGAGAACTAGTTTTAAAAGATCCGGATGGATATCTGTTAACGTTCTCCATGCAAATAGATAAGGGGAAGAGCTTCGATGAGGTTGCTGAACAAATAAAGGTAGGGTAAACAAGAATCCGAAGGGGCGTTCCCCTTCGGATTTAGTATCATATGTTTTATCTCACCTGTGTGGAGAGTGAGGGGGAAATCTTTCTTTGTATAAATTTTATAAAATATGTTGACTTTGTATATTGTGAGGTGGTATGATATTTATCAGTCGCTTACGGATGTGATGAACAAGCAACCATTTATATAAAAAATAAAAAAAGTTGTTGACTTCCGCTGATGTAAGATGATATGATGTTTAAGTCGCTGTTAACGACACCGAATGAAATTGATCCTTGAAAACTGAACAAAATAAACGTCAACGTTAATTCAATTTATTATTATGAGCTAAGCAAACAATCTTATCGGAGAGTTTGATCCTGGCTCAGGACGAACGCTGGCGGCGTGCCTAATACATGCAAGTCGAGCGGACTTAGCGGGAGCTTGCTCCTGCTTGAGTCAGCGGCGGACGGGTGAGTAACACGTGGGTAACCTGCCTGTAAGACGGGGATAACTCCGGGAAACCGGGGCTAATACCGGATAAGTTCTTTCTTCGCATGAAGGAAGATTGAAAGGCGGCTTCGGCTGTCGCTTACAGATGGACCCGCGGCGCATTAGCTAGTTGGTGAGGTAACGGCTCACCAAGGCGACGATGCGTAGCCGACCTGAGAGGGTGATCGGCCACACTGGGACTGAGACACGGCCCAGACTCCTACGGGAGGCAGCAGTAGGGAATCTTCCGCAATGGACGAAAGTCTGACGGAGCAACGCCGCGTGAGTGAAGAAGGTTTTCGGATCGTAAAGCTCTGTTGTCAGGGAAGAACAAGTGTCGGAGTAACTGCCGGCACCTTGACGGTACCTGACCAGAAAGCCACGGCTAACTACGTGCCAGCAGCCGCGGTAATACGTAGGTGGCAAGCGTTGTCCGGAATTATTGGGCGTAAAGCGCGCGCAGGCGGTCTTTTAAGTCTGATGTGAAAGCCCACGGCTCAACCGTGGAGGGTCATTGGAAACTGGAAGACTTGAGTGCAGAAGAGAAGAGCGGAATTCCACGTGTAGCGGTGAAATGCGTAGAGATGTGGAGGAACACCAGTGGCGAAGGCGGCTCTTTGGTCTGTAACTGACGCTGAGGCGCGAAAGCGTGGGGAGCGAACAGGATTAGATACCCTGGTAGTCCACGCCGTAAACGATGAGTGCTAAGTGTTGGAGGGTTTCCGCCCTTCAGTGCTGCAGCTAACGCATTAAGCACTCCGCCTGGGGAGTACGGCCGCAAGGCTGAAACTCAAAGGAATTGACGGGGGCCCGCACAAGCGGTGGAGCATGTGGTTTAATTCGAAGCAACGCGAAGAACCTTACCAGGTCTTGACATCCTCTGACCGCTCTGGAGACAGAGCTTTCCCCTTCGGGGGACAGAGTGACAGGTGGTGCATGGTTGTCGTCAGCTCGTGTCGTGAGATGTTGGGTTAAGTCCCGCAACGAGCGCAACCCTTGATCTTAGTTGCCAGCATTCAGTTGGGCACTCTAAGGTGACTGCCGGTGACAAACCGGAGGAAGGTGGGGATGACGTCAAATCATCATGCCCCTTATGACCTGGGCTACACACGTGCTACAATGGATGGTACAAAGGGCTGCAAGACCGCGAGGTTTAGCCAATCCCATAAAACCATTCTCAGTTCGGATTGCAGGCTGCAACTCGCCTGCATGAAGCCGGAATCGCTAGTAATCGCGGATCAGCATGCCGCGGTGAATACGTTCCCGGGCCTTGTACACACCGCCCGTCACACCACGAGAGTTTGCAACACCCGAAGTCGGTGGGGTAACCCTTACGGGAGCCAGCCGCCTAAGGTGGGGCAGATGATTGGGGTGAAGTCGTAACAAGGTAGCCGTATCGGAAGGTGCGGCTGGATCACCTCCTTTCTAAGGATAACGGAAAGTAAGAACGCTGTTCTTACTCCAACGAAACGTGACGTTTTATTTTGTTCAGTTTTGAAGGATGAATGCCTTCAAAAGATCAACATTGTTCTTTGAAAACTGGATAATATCGTATAAAGTAACCAAGCAATACCGAGTAATCGCCATTTTAGGTTAAGTTAGAAAGGGCGCACGGTGGATGCCTTGGCACTAGGAGCCGATGAAGGACGGGACTAACACCGATATGCTTCGGGGAGCTGTAAGTAAGCTTTGATCCGGAGATTTCCGAATGGGGAAACCCGCTGTTCGTAATGGAACAGCATCCCTGTCTGAATCCATAGGACAGGAGAAGGCACACCCGGGGAACTGAAACATCTCAGTACCTGGAGGAAGAGAAAGCAAACGCGATTCCCTGAGTAGCGGCGAGCGAAACGGGAACAGCCCAAACCAGAAGGCTTGCCTTCTGGGGTTGTAGGACACTCTATATGGAGTTACAAAAGAGCGGCATAAGCGAAGCGGTCTGGAAAGGCCCATCAGAGAAGGTAACAATCCTGTAGCTGAAATGCCTCTCTCTCCTGAGTGGATCCTGAGTACGGCGGAACACGTGAAATTCCGTCGGAATCCGGGAGGACCATCTCCCAAGGCTAAATACTCCCTAGTGACCGATAGTGAACCAGTACCGTGAGGGAAAGGTGAAAAGCACCCCGGAAGGGGAGTGAAAGAGATCCTGAAACCGTGTGCCTACAAGTAGTCAGAGCCCATTTATGGGTGATGGCGTGCCTTTTGTAGAATGAACCGGCGAGTTGCGATTTCATGCGAGGTTAAGCCGAGAAGGCGGAGCCGCAGCGAAAGCGAGTCTGAACAGGGCGAATGAGTATGAGGTCGCAGACCCGAAACCAGGTGATCTACCCATGTCCAGGGTGAAGGTAAGGTAACACTTACTGGAGGCCCGAACCCACGCACGTTGAAAAGTGCGGGGATGAGGTGTGGGTAGCGGTGAAATTCCAATCGAACCTGGAGATAGCTGGTTCTCTCCGAAATAGCTTTAGGG